>NZ_JAVETM010000017.1:0-75384 GCF_034006065.1 Desulfobotulus sp.
CACCTCATGCCCTTAGGGGTCACCCGCATGTCCGCAGGGGTGACCACGGCCGTGGGCGGGCACAGTGAAAAGGATTCGGGCACAGGCCAGTTCGATATTTCTGATGAGCGCTCCGTGGAGGAAATGGCGGCGGCCATCATCCAAAGGGGCTACCAGCCCGTGTATCAGGACTGGCGGGCCATCCCATGAGGCCATCGGAAAAAGGAGAATCCATGCGCCCTGTACCCGGTTCCAAATCCGCATCCTTTGAAACCGGCCTCCGCACCCACCTGCCGCCGGAGCCCCTTGCCCGCCTGAAAAGGGCCTGTATCGGCATTGCCGGAGCCGGAGGGCTGGGTTCCAATGTGGCCCAGCACCTCACCCGCTCGGGCATCGGTGCGCTGGTGGTGGCGGACTTCGATACGGTTTCCCCTTCCAACCTCAACCGCCAGTTTTATTTTCAAAATCAGATCGGCCTGCCCAAGGTGGAGGCCCTGAAGGCCAACCTCCTGCGCATCCATCCGGAGCTGGTCTTTACGGGCTACACCCTGAGGCTTGACCGGGAGAACCTGCTTTCCGTGTTTCAGGGCTGCGATCTTGTGGTGGAAGCCCTGGATGAGGCCAGAACCAAGGCTCTCTTCGTGGAAACCCTCGCCGCAAAGGGCATTCCCCTTGTGGCCGCCTCCGGCATCGGCGGGTACGGCGCTCCGGACACCCTCTCTGTCCGGCATTTCGGCAGAAACCTTGTGGTGGTGGGCGATGGCCGGACGCCCTCGGATGCCCGCATCCCGCCCATGTCCCCCCGCGTGGGCATTGCCGCAGCCATGCAGGCGGATCTTGTGCTCTTTCACCTCATCGGAACCCTCATTTCAACGGAGGACATGCCATGACCTCTTCCCATCGTATTCTTGACGCCAACCTGAACCGCTGCTGCGAGGGGCTGCGGGTTCTGGAAGACCTTTTCCGCTTCATCCCGGAAAACGCCTCCCTTGCCGAAGCCCTGAGAAGCCTCCGCCACCGTCTGCGTCAGGAGACAGCAGGTTTAAGCCGGGAACTCCTGAAGGCAAGAAACAGCGAAAGGGATCCCGGCCTTGCCCTTTCACAAACCATGGAAACCGCCTCTCCCCGGAACCTCGGGGATCTCACCACAGCCAACTGCAAGCGGGTGCAGGAAGGGCTCCGCAGTCTGGAGGAACAGGCAAAGGTACTTGGAAAAGAAGGGCTTTCCCGTTTCTTTGAAGCCTGCCGCTACGAGACCTACACCCTGGAACAGAAGCTTCTTGCGGCCCTGATCCCGGAAAACCGGAAGACCCTTCTCGACACGGATCTCTACGCCATTACGGCTTCGGAACATTCAAAGGGCCGCTCCAACCTCTTTGTGGTGCGGGAGATGCTGGAGGCGGGCATCCGCCTTGTGCAGTACAGGGAAAAGGACAAAACCCTGGCCGAAAAATATGCCGAATGCCGTGAAATCCGCAACATGACGGCGGATTTCGGGGCAAGGCTTGTGGTGAACGATGATGTGGATCTGGCCCTCATGGTGGGCGCGGACGGCGTGCACATCGGTCAGGACGACTGGCCCGTTCCTGCGGTGCGCGGCCTGATCGGTGAAACCATGGCCATCGGCCTTTCCACCCACAGCCCGGATCAGGCCGCAGCCGCCCTTGCATCCGGCGTGGACTACATCGGCGTCGGCCCCATTTTTGAAACCCACACGAAAAAAGATGTCTGCGATCCCGTGGGGCTTTCCTATCTCGATCATGTGGTGCGGGAAGTTCCCCTTCCCTTTGTGGCCATCGGCGGGATCAAGGCCCACAACATCCATGAGGTGGCAAAGCGCGGGGCAAAATGCATCTGCCTTGTCACGGAAATTACGGGGGCGGACAACATTGGCGGAAAAATAAGAGAAATCCGAAACATCCTGTCTGAAAAAGGAAAAACATCATGACCTATACCACCCAGATGGACGCAGCGCGAAAGGGCATCCTCACCCCGGAAATCCGTACGGTTTCCGAAAAGGAGGGCATGGCCCCGGAACGTCTCATGGCCCTGATGGCCCAAGGCCGGATCATCATTCCCGCCAATAAGAACCACAAGAATTTAAGTGCCGAAGGTGTGGGCGAAGGGCTTCGCACCAAGATCAACGTGAATCTCGGCATCTCCAAGGACTGCTCCGATGTGGAGCAGGAGATGGAAAAGGTGAAGCTTGCCCTGAAGCTCAAAGCCGAAGCCATCATGGATCTTTCCTGCTTCGGCAAGACGCAGGAATTCAGAAAACGCCTTGTGGAGATGTCCCCCGCCATGATCGGCACCGTGCCCATTTATGATGCCGTGGGTTTTTACGATAAGAATATCAAAGACATCACTGTGGAGGAGTTTTTCCGGGTGGTGGAAACCCATGTGGAAGACGGGGTGGATTTTCTCACCATCCACGCGGGCCTCAACCGGGAAACCGCAGAAAAAATCAAAAGAAATGAGCGCATCACCAGCATTGTGTCCCGGGGCGGCTCCCTCCTTTACACCTGGATGCAGCTCAATGACGCGGAAAACCCCTTTTACGAGCATTACGACAGGCTCCTTGACATCTGCGAGGCCCATGACGTGACCTTAAGCCTTGGGGATGCCTGCCGTCCCGGCTGTCTGCATGACGCAACAGATGCCTGTCAGGTGCAGGAGCTCATCACCCTCGGAGAACTGACCCGAAGGGCCTGGGAGCGCAACGTGCAGGTCATGATCGAAGGCCCCGGTCACATGGCCATGGACGAGATCGCAGGCAACATGATGCTGGAAAAACGCCTCTGCCACGGTGCGCCCTTTTATGTGCTGGGGCCGCTGGTGACCGACATCGCACCGGGCTACGACCACATCACCAGCGCCATCGGCGGGGCCATTGCCGCAGCCAGCGGCGCGGATTTCCTTTGCTATGTCACCCCTGCGGAGCACCTGCGCCTTCCGGATCTGGACGACATGAAAGAGGGCATCATCGCCTCCCGCATCGCCGCCCATGCGGGAGACATTGCCAAGAAAATTCCCGGTGCAAGAAAGTGGGATGATGCCATGAGCCGGGCAAGGGCGGCCCTGGACTGGGAAGGCATGTTCCGCCTGGCCCTCGATCCGGACAAGGCAAAAGCCTACCGGGCCTCCTCCATGCCGGAACATGAGGATTCCTGCAGCATGTGCGGTCGCATGTGCGCGGTGCGGAACATGAACCGCATCCGGGAAGGCAAGGACATTCAGCTTCAGGACTGAGGACAGGAAATGAAAAAGGGCCGCAGGTAAGAGAAAAAATCCTCTTGTCTGGGGCCCTGAAAAATGCATCCAGGCTGGGGCTGCAAAAAAGTCTTCCTTTTTGGGCTTACAAGGTTTTAAGCAGCTGATTGGCCGCCACCAGCAGGGGGTCCCAGACCGGACTGAAGGGCGGAGCATAGGCAAGATCCGCTGTGCTGAAATCCGCCACCCGCATTCTTCCATGCAGTGCCACGGCTGCAGCATTGATGCGTCGGGCCTCATTGTCCTGGCCCACCATGGATACCCCAAGCAGTCGCCCGCTTTGTTTATCGCCCACCATGTGCACCCACACGGGTTTTGATCCGGAAACGGTTTTGGCTCTGGAGTAGGACTTCACCACCACCTCCACCGCATCAAAACCCGCCCGAAGGGCCTCTTTGAGGGTGAGGCCTGTGCGGGCCACCTCCACATCAAAGATCTTGAACACCCCCGTTCCCGCCACCCCTTCCATGCGTACAGGTCTGCCGGTGATGTGATCCGCAACGGCCCATCCCGCCCGATTGGCTGTAAGGGCCATGGGAATCCAGGTTTTTTCCCCTGTGACTACATGAAAGGACTCGGCGCAGTCGCCTGCGGCATAAATGTCCGGATGGCTGGTCTGAAGACAGCGGTTGACGGCAATGGCGCCGGATGCGCCTAAGGCCAGCCCGGCTTCCTTTGCAAGAAAGCTGTTGGGCCGGACACCGATGGCCATGAGGGCCATGTCCGCATCAAAACAGGCTTCCCTGCAGCAGATGTCAAGCCGCTCCCCTTTGGTTTCGATGCGCTCCGTGGTGCAGCCATGGTTGATGAGAATGCCTTTTTGGATCAGGGTTTTTTCCACCATACCCGCAAGCTCCGGAGCCAGCCAGGGCAGAAGAGTCGGGGCATTGCGGATGAGCTGGACGATGATGCCCCTTTCCGTGAGGGCTTCGCACATCTCAAGACCGATGTAGCCTGCACCGATGATGGCGGCCTTTTTTACCTTGTTATCCCCGATAAAGGCCGCAACCCTGCGGCCGTCATCAAGACTCTTCAGCACAAAGACCTGGGGCAGGTTGTGGCCGGGAATGAGGGGCATGTTGGCCGTGGAGCCGGTGGCAATGAGCAGTTTGTCAAAGGCGATTTCAAAGGCCTGGCCTTGGGCATCTTCTCCCAGAACCCTTTTTGCCCTGGCATCAATGGAAGTGACCCTGTGGCCAAGGCGCAGGTCAATGTTTTGTTTTTCCCGGAACACGGCGGGAGCCCGCATGATGAGGGCATCCATGTCGCCTTCTTCATCTGCAAGGACATAGGGCATGGAGCAGGCGCTGTAGGAAACATCCCGGGTCATTTCCAGGACGGTGATTCTCATATCCGGCGCATTGCGCCGCGCCCGGCTGGCAGCACTCATACCCGCCGCATCGCCTCCGATGATGACAAAATGCATGGGAACTCCTTTCATGGGGAAAAGGCCGAAAGCCTCTTTTTTTAAGGATTTCGGCCTTCATCATGGGGTGTCCGGACGAATGCAGGGAAGCCAGGAAAGACCGTTTTGTCAGGACGCCACAAACTTCTTATAAGGCCAGGCCACAACACCACCGTCCATGTAGCGTACATCCTTGAAATCCGCACCATCGAGAATACGCTGGGCCTCATATCCCCTCAAGGAGATTTTACAGAAAGCCACAATCTCCTTGTCTTTGGGAATTTCCTTAAGGCGTTCCCGGAGTTTACCCAGGGGCACAAGGCGTACCCTGTCATCCTCAATGCGCATCTGCTCAAATTCCGCAGGGGAGCGCACATCGAGAAAAATAAAATCCTCCCCCGCATCCATGCGAGCCCTGACCTCTTCGGGAGAAAGACCTCTGCCGATGCCGCTGATCTTGTTTTCCGCGATGTTGGCCGCCACAATGATGTTGTCCATGGCCGGGCTGAAGGGGGGCGCATAGGCCAGGTCATAGCTGCCAAGGTCGTACACCGTGCCTTTGTGGCTCATGGAAACCACGGCCACCTCAATGCGCTTGGCCACATCCCCATAGCCCACCACCTGACAGCCGAGGATTCTGCCCGAAGGATTTTCCACCACAAGCTTGATGATGATGAGCTTTGCCGAAGGCAGGAAATGGGCCCTGTCCGGCGCAGGAGTGAGGGCCGTCACCACGGAAAAGCCTTCGGCCTTTGCCTCCCTCTCCGTTAATCCTGTGCGGCCAAGGGAGATATCAAAGACCCGCACAATGGCCGTTCCCAGAACACCGGGAAAGGCTGTGGGCCTGCCGCAGATATTGTCCGCAATGACCCGGCCATGCTTGTTTGCCGTGGAACCCATGGGCGCGTACAAGGGCTTTTCCGTGATCCGGCTCAGGTTTTCCACACAGTCCCCGCCTGCATAGATGGATGGATCACTGGTGCGCATGTGACTGTCCACCAGAATGCCACCGAGGCTTCCGATGGCAAGCCCCGCATCCTGGGCAAGCCGGACTTCGGGCCGGACGCCCACGGCAATGAGCACCATGTCCGCAGGGTAGGTATCCTTCTCCGTGACAACGGCCCGTACCCGGCCCTGATCGTCCCCCAGAATCTCCTTTGCCCGGTCTTTTAAGTTCAGGGCCACACCGTTTTTCAGCATCTCATTTTTCAGGTGAAAGGCAATTTCAGGGTCCACCAGATTTTCCAGAAGATGCTCCGTCTGCTCCACAATACGAACCTGCATGCCCTGCTTCACAAAGGCTTCGGTCACCTCAACACCAATGAGTCCGGCACCGATGATCACCGCGTGTTTTCCCGCAAGACTTCCCTCCTGATCCCGGATTCTGCGGGCATCCTCCACCGTGGAAAGGAAATTCACGCCCTTGAGCCCGCTACCTGGGATGGGCGGTTTCACCGTATGGCTGCCCACGGCCAGCACCAGATCATCATAGGGAAAGACAAGGCGTTCGCCCGTTTCAATGGAAAGGGCATGAACCTCTTTTTTCTCCCGGTCGATGCGTTCCGCCACCGTGCGGTTTTTTACGGTAATGTCCTTCACCGCACGGAAAAAGTGGGTGTCCCGCACCACACCCGCCGGAGTGCTCATGAGCTCGGAGCAATCCCGCACTTCGCCGGAGATATAGTAGGGAAGACCGCAGCCCGCGTAGGAAAGGAGCTCGTCTTTTTCAATGATGGTGACTTCCGCTTGGGGCATGAGACGCTTGATACGGCTGGCTGCCTTGGGGCCGCAGGCCACACCGCCGATGACCACAACACGCTTTTTCATCCGGACTCCTTTATCTGGGGGTGATGAACTTTGAAAAACGAGGAGATTGTACCGGAGGCTAATGAGCTTATGCCCATAAACTGGTTACAGGAATTCTGCGGGGGCGGATAAAAAAGAAAAAGAGCGGGGATGCCCCGCTCCTGGGATGCGGATCTTTTTTTCAGGAAGCTTCCGGAGGTCGGGAATCCGTATCCGGAAGCGTTTTTCCCGCAGCCCCCGAAGGCTTGCGACGTCTGCGGCGCTTCCGGGGTGCGGAAGGTGCCGTTTCATCTTTTTCCCCGGATGGGGACGTCGGGCTGGCGGAGGGTAGCGATGAAAGGGGCTGATCCCCATCGGCCTCTCCCTGGGGGCGGGGTTTGCGGCGACGCTTGCGGGGAGGCCGGGGTTGGGTTTCCCCATCGGCGTGTTTTTCCGGAGTTTCCCTGCGTGTCCCCTGAACTTTGGTCGGAGGGGGGGGCAATTCGAGATCCGCCTCATCCGGATATTCGCACTCAAAGGGTGCGCCGATATACTCCTCAATGGCGGGAATATAGAAGGAGTCCTCCTCATCGGCAAAGCTTACGGAAATACCCGAAGCTCCGGCCCTTCCCGTACGGCCGATGCGGTGAACGAATTGTTCGGGATCCTGGGAGAGGTTGTAGTTCACCACATGGCTGATGCCGTCAATGTGAATGCCCCTTGCCGCCACATCCGTTGCCACCAGCACCCGGAAACGGCCTTCCCGGAAATCTTCCAAGGCCCGGATGCGTTTGTTCTGGGGTACATCTCCCGTGAGCATGGCGCAGGAAATGTTGTAGCGCTTGAGCCTTTCACTGAGGTTGCGGGCCTCGCTTTTCCGGTTGGTGAACACCATGACCCGTTCCAGGTTCTGGCGGGTGAGGATGTTCCAGAGCAGGGCGAATTTCTGATCCGCTGTGACAATGTAGTTTTTGCGATCCACGGTTTCCGTGGCAATGACCTCAGGCTCGATCTCCACATTCACGGGATCGAGAGTCCACTGCCGGGCCAGGCGCATCACATCGTCGGACAGGGTAGCGCTGAAAAAGAGGGTCTGGCGCTGTTCCTTGCGGGGGGTTTCATAGACAATCTGCCGCACATCGGGAATGAACCCCATGTCCAGCATGCGGTCGGCCTCGTCAATGACCAGGATTTCCACCTTGTAAAGACGGACAAGCCCTTGCTTTTTAAAATCCAGAAGGCGGCCCGGTGTTGCCACGATGATGTCAATCACCTGCTCAGCGAGGATGCGTTTCTGATGTTCATAGCCCATGCCGCCGAAAATGGCCGCCACCTTGATGGGCGTGTATTTGCCGATGCCTCTGGCATCCTTTTCAATCTGAAGGGCCAGCTCCCGGGTGGGGGCCAGAATCAGAGCCCTGGGAACGCCGGGTCTGCGGTTATCCCTGGGGTTTTTCATGAGCCGGGTATAAAGGGCGAGAAGGAAGGCCGCACTTTTCCCTGTTCCGGTCTGGGCCTTACCTGTGGCGTCCCGACCTTCCAGGGTTCCGGGAAGAATGTCCGCCTGGATGGGGGTGCAGTACTGAAATCCCAGCTCATGGACCCCGCGCATGAGTTTGGCCGGAAGCCCGAGATCGTGAAATCGGGTTTTGCCTTCCACCTCAGGGACCTCAAAGTGTTCCGGCATCCATTCCGGGGGTTCCGGTGGGGCAGAGGATTCGGACCTTCCGGGCCTGATTTTTTTTCTGCCCTCTTCTCCCTCTGCGGAGTCCAGAGGGGTTTCGTTTCTGCGGTTGCGGTTTTTTTCCTTTGGGGCGTCAGAGCGCAGGCGATCCCGCGCCGCCTTTTCCGAAGCCGGTGAGATCGGAGACTCTGCGGTGGTTTCCGGGCCGCCCTTGGCTTTGCCCTTTCCAAAAATACGGTCTTTCAGTTTGACAAAAATAGCTCGAATCAAAAGGATACCTTCTGCAAATGATTAAAATACCTGTCCACGCACCTTTTGAATCCCCTCCGCCTGGCGCAGGGGGAGTTTTCGGG
Source organism: Desulfobotulus sp. (assembly GCF_034006065.1). Taxonomy (NCBI): domain Bacteria; kingdom Pseudomonadati; phylum Thermodesulfobacteriota; class Desulfobacteria; order Desulfobacterales; family Desulfobacteraceae; genus Desulfobotulus; species Desulfobotulus sp. Next base: position 8,477 of record NZ_JAVETM010000017.1, read on the forward strand.
GTGCACCCTTTTGTACAGATTCGCACAAATCATGGATCTTATAAAGATCACTTCACAATCTCAAGGAAATCTTTAAATTCCGGTACATCCGCCCGGCCCAGAACCTCAAAGAGCAATCCCTCCACGGACACGGGAAAAACCCCGAAGGCCTGCATGCGCAAAAGCCCTGTTTCCCGGTCTCCCGGATGCCTGGAAGCCATGACGTCCCGGATTCCATGCACCTGAAAACCATCCCGGACCAGGCCCATGGCGGTCTGGGCCACGCAGACATGGGTTTCCATGCCGCAGATGGCCACTTCTCTTTTACCAAGGGCTTCCAGCCAGATTCTGAAGCTTTTGTCCGTATGGCCGGAAAAATGATTTTTGGTGAAAAGGGGGGCGTCTCCGGCCAGATCCCGGAGTTCGGGCGGCACAGGCCCCAGTCCTTCGGGGTTCTGCTGAAAGAAGCAGATGGGCATGCCCAGAAGCCGCGCGCCCCGGAGGAGGCGGGTGCATGCATGCACAAGGCTTTGCGGATCCGGCATGGCCCGCAGCAGGCGCTCTTGTATGTCCACCACCACAAGGCAGGGACGGGCTGAAAAAAAATGCGTCACAAAACCTCCTCATCCAGGGTGTCCAGTTTTTTCAGAATCCCCAGGAGAAACCGCCAGCCCGTTTCAAGGCTGTTTCGTTCGAGAAATTCATCGGGCCTGTGGATGTTGCCGCAGCGGCAGATGCCAAAGGTCACCGAAGGCCAGCCTGCGGCCAAAGTGGCATTGGCATTGCTGCTGATGGGTTTTTCCTGAAGCGCCAGTCCTTCCGCCTCTCCGGCCTGTCTCAGGGCAAGGCGGAGGAACTTGGGCTGAACAGCCGCTGCGGCGGGTCGGTGACCGATGTTTTCCAAAACCGGGGCCAGGGGAAAGCCCGGAGCCATGGCTCTGAGCCTGCGGTTCAGACGATCCAGGCGCAAAGGATCCGTGCTGCGGAATTCCAGGCGGGCCTCGGCCCTTCTTGCAATGGCATTGATGCCTTCTCCGCCCTCAATGCTTCCGATATTGCAGGTGAGCCGATCTTCACGGGAAACCTCCCGGGTATCGGCAAGGGCTTCGGCCTTGAGAAGAAAACGGATGAGGGCGGAAATGGCGTTCTCCCGGCCCCAGTCTTCCCAGGAATGGCCGCCCGGTCCTTCCACCCGAACCCGGTAGCGCAGGGAGCCGGTTCCGCAGAGGGAAAAATTTTCCATTCCGAGATCCAGACATAAAAAGGCATGGGGCGGCCTGGGGGTCCGGGAAATGAAATGACGTATGCCCAGAAGATTGCCTTCTCCTTCCTCACATACGGAAAAAAGAAGGTGCAGAGGGCGTTTCAGGCAGAGGGGATGGGCGTGCAGTTTCTGGGCAAGGAGGGCCAGAAAGGTCACAGCCGCAAGGTTGTCCGCCACCCCCGGTCCCCGCAGCCGTTCTTTTTCCACAATGAGGGCACCGCAACCCGGACCCACCACATCCATGTGGGCGTCCAGAATGACGGCATCCCTGCTTGTGGCCTGGGGAAAAATCACCTCAAGGTTCCCCGCGGCATCCACCCCAAAGGGAATGCCGGAGCGCAGAAAAAAAGCTTCCAGCACGCGTCTGCGAGCCTCTTCCTGTCCCGTGGCTCCGGGTGTGGCCATGAGATGGCGCAGGAGATTCAAAAAAGGCTTTTCATCCCAAAAGGGCATGGCGCACACTCCTTACATAAAAAAATCCTGAAAGGATGGCGGACATCATACGCCTATCTTTCTTGTTTTGCAAAAAAGGGGATGTGAAAAAATCTGCGGAAACCTGCCCTTGACACCCGGACCTCTGTGCTTAAATTTGAGCCATAAAAGTTCTTGCCATGGCAGAATATAGCTTTCATAAAAAAACAAGGATGAGTTAATAACAGCTACGAAGCAGCGCAGAACAAAAATTATAAAATATATGATAAAAAAGTGGCTTGAATAAAAATTCCTTGCACCATAGTTTCAGATTTGTTCGATTGTCTTTAATCTTTTAAAAAAGATAAAATATAAACGAAGTCTTATTCTTAAAAAGGAGGTGCTCCATGACACTGGTACGCTGGGAACCTTTCCGTAATGTGGCCACTCTGCAGGAACGCATTAACCGCATGTTTGACGAGGCCTTTAACAAGGCCCGGGATCTGGATGAAAATGCCATGGGCGCATGGCGGCCTTCGGTGGACATCTTTGAAAACGATCATGCCATTATCCTGGAAGCCGAACTGCCCGGAGTCACCCGTGAGGATATTGACGTTGAGGTGGAAAACAACGTGCTGACCCTCAAGGGCGAGCGAAAGGAAGTTCGTGAGGTGGAAGAAGAGCGCTACTATCGTAAAGAGCGGATCATCGGACGTTTCCACAGGGCCTTCACCCTGCCCGTGGACGTCAACCTGGATCAGATTAAAGCGAGCTTCCAGAATGGCGTTCTGCGACTGGAGGTGCCCAAACCTGAGGAGAAAAAACCCAGAAAGATTGCCATTGCCGTAGAAGGCTGATCGGTCTTTTAAGTCCCTGGCATGCCCAAGGGACGCAGGATCGCCAATCTATGCACACCAAGGCCCTGTACGTGATGCAGGGCCTTTTGTTTTTTTAGAAAGGGGAAGTTTTTTCCCTGAATGAATTTACATGGCAGGGCTTTCGGGCTAAAAACAAAAGGCTGTAGGGATCCAGGACTTTTTTTGCCCTTTCAGGCCTTTTTTTGGGGCCTTCATCCTTCCTAAGGTAGTGAGATTTGTGAACGTACCCCCTTCGCAAGAATGGAAACATCTTCTTCAGGACAGACTGGAAAGCCCCGAGGCTCTGGCCTCTGCCCTGGATCTGGATCCGGAAATGCTGGCACAGGTCACAGCCCGGTATCCGGCCCGTATCAATGCCTACTATCTGGATCTTATCCGGAAACATGGCAAACCCCTCTTTCTTCAGGCCGTTCCCCGGAAAGAAGAACTGGAAGAGGTTCCGGGCCTTCTGCCTGACGGTCTCTGCGAAGAAGCCCAGTCGCCCGTACCGGGTCTTTTCCATCGTTATCCGGACCGGGTGATTCTGGCCGTATCCTCGGAATGTGCGCTTTTCTGCAGGTACTGCATGCGCAAAAGGGATCTTGGAAAAAAAAACGTACTGGATGAAAGGGCTGCCCTTGCCTACCTTGAAGATCAGCCCGGAATCCGGGATGTCATCCTTTCCGGCGGCGATCCTCTCATGCTTTCCGACGAGCGCCTTGAGACCCTCCTGAGCGCCATCCGCCGTATTCCCCATGTGGAGACCCTGCGCATTCACACCCGCATGCCCTGTACCCTGCCCCAGCGTATCACGCCTGAGCTTGTGGCCATGCTCCGCAGATTCGCCCCTCTTTTTGTGAATACCCATTTCAACCATCCTGCGGAGATTACGGAATTAAGCCGCCGGGCCTGTGGTCTTCTTGTGGATGCGGGGATTCCTGTGGGATGCCAGTCCGTTCTGCTCCGGGGCGTGAATGACGACAGCAAGGTTCTGGCCACCCTTTTCCGCAGGCTGCTGGCGATGCGGGTAAAACCTTATTATCTTCATCATCCGGACCCTGTGGCGGGCATCCTGCCCTTTCGCCTTGACCTTGCGGAGGGGCTGGCTCTGTACCGGAAGGTTCGCGGTCATATTTCCGGTATGGCCGTACCGCCCTACATGATTGATCTGCCCGGAGGTGGGGGCAAGGTTCCCCTGCATCCGGATTTTCCCTACCTGATCCGGGAGGACGGTTGGATGCGGGTTCTTAATTTTGAAGGCAACCCTCATTTTTATCCGGCCCTGGCCCGGCCCCTGGGACCCGCCCCCTTTCTGGACAAAAAGGAGAAAGCCATGGAGATTAGCCTTACCAAGATGCACGGTCTCGGAAATGATTTTCTTCTGCTGGATGACCGAGACGGCCGTATTGCGGAAAAAAAGGAATACGGAGAACTGGCCCGGCAGTTGTGCGACCGGCACTTTGGCGTGGGTGCGGATGGGCTGATCCTGGCCTTGCCCTCCCTTTGTTGTGATGTGGCTTTTCGTATTTTTAACGCCGATGGTTCGGAAGCAGGCATGTGCGGTAACGGTATCCGCTGCTTTGTGAAATATCTTTACGAGACCTCTCGGTTGCGTCAGAAAATCATGAACATTGAAACCCGCTCCGGCCCGGTGGTCTGCATTCTGGAAAACGATGCCGAAGATCAGGTGCAGACCGTACGCGTGGACATGGGGGAACCGAGGCTTCTTCCCCATGAGATTCCCTTTCGTTTCCAGGGCGAGAGGGCCATAGAGGTTCCTCTTCAGGTATTGGATCAGACCTTTCAGGTCACGCCCGTTTCCATGGGAAACCCCCATGCGGTGATTTTCATGGAAAGCATTGAACATATTCCCATTGAATCCTGGGGCCCGGCCCTGGAAACCCATGAAGCCTTTCCCGAAAAAACCAATGTGGAGTTCGCGGAAATCCTTTCTCCGCAAAGAGTGCGGGTGCGGGTCTGGGAAAGGGGCGCTGGCCTGACCCTGGCCTGTGGCACGGGGGCTTGTGCGGTGGTTGTGGCGGGTGTACTCACGGGACGGCTGGAGCGCAGGGCGGAAGTGCTCCTTCCCGGAGGCCGTCTTTTTGTGGATTGGGATGAAAGGTCCAACCATATTTATAAGCGGGGACCTGCGGTCAGGGTTTTTGAGACTCAGATCCGCATCGAATGAAACCTCAAAACACCTTCGTTTAAAGGAAAAAAACATGCCCCAACTCTGCGATGCCGTGAACACGGCTGCGGATTTTATCCGCAAGCACAGTGCCATACAGCCGGAGATTCTCATCATGACCGGAACCGGTCTGGGGAAGAGTACGGGAACCATGGATGTTTCCGCCATCCTGCCCTATGCCGGGATTCCCGGTTTTCCCCTGTCAACGGTTGAAAGCCACGCAGGCGAGCTGGTGCTGGGGCAGCTTTCCGGAAAGAATATGGCTGTGATGCGGGGCCGTTTTCACCTGTATGAGGGCTACAGCGCAAAAGACATTGCCTTTCCCCTGCGTGTTCTGCGCCTTCTCGGTGTTCATACCCTCATTGTCACCAATGCCGCAGGCGGGGTGGGGCCTGGGTTCCGGGTGGGCGACCTCATGCTGATTCAGGACCACATCAATCTTACCGGTGAAAATCCCCTGATCGGGCCCAACCATGGGGCCTGGGGGCCGCGCTTTCCCGATATGTCCTGCGTCTATGACGCTGACCTGAGGCGTCTTGCCCTGCGCGTGGCGGGGGATATGGGGCTTTTTCTGCAGCAGGGGGTTTATGCGGGCCTGAAGGGTCCTTCCTTTGAAACACCGGCGGAGATTCGTTTTCTGAAAACCATCGGCGCCCAGGCGGTGGGTATGTCCACGGTCATGGAAGTCATTGCCGCCCGCCATGGCGGCATGCGGGTTCTGGGGCTTTCCACCATCACCAACATCAACGACCCGGACAGGCCCGAAGCCGCGACCCTGGAAGCTGTGGTGGAAGAGGCGGATAAGGCCTCTTTGCGGCTGGAAGCGTTTTTGACCGCTTTGATCGGGAGGATGTGATGCAGGCCGATCTTCTCATTGAAAATGCATGGCTTCTCACCATGGATCGTGAAAACACGGTGGTGAAAAAAGGGGCTCTGGCCATACAGGGGGAGACCATTCTTGCCCTGGGGCCCCTGGCTTCCCTGGGTTCCATTCAGGCCAGAGAGCGCCTGGATGCCCAGGGAGGGATTCTCATGCCCGGTTTTGTCAATGTGCATACCCATGCCTCCATGACCCTTTTCCGGGGACTTGCCGATGACCTTCCCCTGATGCGATGGCTGGAAGACCATATTTTTCCTGCGGAGGCAAGGCTCACAAAAGATCTGGTCCGCCTGGGGGCCGAGCTGGCCTGCCTGGAGATGATGGGTTCGGGAACCACCACCTTCTGTGATATGTACCTTTTTGAGGAAAGCGTGGCCGAAGCGGCCAGGGATGCGGGCATGCGGGCCGTTGTGGGAGAAGTGCTCTATGATTTTCCCTCGCCCGCCTATGGCCCCCTGGAGCAGGGCTTTGCCCAGGTGGAGGCCATGGCCCTGGCCTGGAAGGATCATCCCCGGATCACCATCGCGGTGAAACCCCACTCGCCTTACCTCTGCGCGCCGGAACTTCTCACAAGGGCCTTTGATCTTTCGGAAAAATACAACCTTCCCTTTGTCATTCACCTTGCCGAAACCCTTTCCGAAGCACGGCGCATCCAGGAAGCCTACGGGAAAAGCCCCACCGCCCATCTGGCGGATCTCGGAATTCTTTCGCCGAGAACCCTTGCTGCCCACTGCGTGGTCATGGATGAAAGGGACATTGCCCTTTTTGCAGAAAAAGGAAGCCATGTGGCCCACAATCCCCAGAGCAACATGAAACTTGCTTCGGGCATTGCGCCGGTTCCGGAAATGCTGGCCGCAGGAATTTCCGTGGGGCTGGGCACGGACGGTGCTGCGTCCAATAACGACCTCAGCATGTTCTCCGAGATCCGGGCCGCAGCGCTGCTGCACAAGGTCAACCGCAAAGATCCCACAATCCTGGATGCGCGCACGGTTTTACGCATGGCTACCATCGAGGGGGCCCGGTGTCTGGGACTTGCCGACCGCATCGGCTCCCTTGAGGTCGGTAAACAGGCTGACCTCATCCTGATCCGTACGGACAGCCCGCACATGACGCCTTTGTATCATCCCTGCTCCCATGTGGTGTATGCCGCAGGCAGGGAGGATGTGTCCGACGTGTTCATCGCAGGAAAGGGTGTATACCGAAACCGCGCCTTCACCACGCTGGATGCGGAGGCCATATGCGCGAAGGCCAGGGAGGCTGCGGTTACCATGACCGGGAAAGACTAAAAAAGCCCTTTGCCTGCGGTTCTTGCCGTCTGTACCGGCAGGGGGATTCTCGGCCGGGGCGGGTAGGGGCTTGGCGTGTTTGATTTTTTTTGCGCTGCGGTATAAACTTTTTTCCACCCGAAGGCGCAGGGAGAAGCACGACGGCCCATGCCCTCTTCCCGTCTCCTTATCTCCGGCTCCTGTGTGGAGACGAGACAACCTCATTTCACCATCCTTCATATGAGGTTTTTCATGACTCCTTCCCTTGCCTGTATCCCCGTATTCAGAAGAAAACAAGGTTCTGAAGAGGCCCACATGCCAGCCCGGACCTTTTTATCCGCCTTCAATACCTCCGTACTGCCCGCCCGGCGCATGGGGATCTGGATTGGTCTTTTTTTTTACGGGGTTTTTGGCCCTCTGGACGCGGCCATCCTCCCGGAAAAAGAGCTTTATGTGATCTGGCTGATCCGTTATCTCATCGTTTTACCCCTGGCTTTTCTCGTTCTTTTTCTGAGTTTCCGGAATCCCTGGGTTCAGCGCCATCTGGAACCCCTTGTCTGCGGCCTCATGGGGCTTTGCGCCCTCAGCATGATTCTCATGGTGACCATGGCTCCGGATCCGTCCGCCCTGTCCCACTTCATGTTCGCCCTCCTTCTTGTCATTTTTGTGGGCTACAGCCTCTTTCGGCTCTGCGTTTTCTGGGCGGGCGTCACAGGGGCCCTGATTCTTGCCTTTTTCATTGCCTCCGCCCCCTGGATGCCTATGGACGCGAAACTTTTCACCGCCTATGCGCTTCAGCTTTTCTGTGCCTATGTGGCCAGTATGATCGGGCCTTTGTGATGGAATCCGCTTCTTACAAAAACTTTCTTTTTCAGCACAACCTTGAGGTGCAGCGCCAGAAAATCCAAAGCCTCAATGAAGACCTTGAACGGCGCGTGGAAGAAAGAACCCGGGCTTGCCATGAAAAGACCCAGGAAGCCCAGAGACTTTTGCAAATGCAGCAGGTGGTGGAAAGAACCCTTCGTATGACGGAAAAACAACACAGGGACCTTCTGGAAATCGTGGAAGACGCCTGTTTTGAGTTGGACCGTTATGGCCGGGTTTCTTTTTTCAATACAGCCCTTTGCCGTATTTCCGGGAGATCTGCGGCAGACATCCGCACCCAGGGCTTTTTTTCCTGGCTGGATGCGGAAGACGCCAACCTTCTGCGCAGGCGCATGGAAGCCATGGGCCGCACCGCAGGTACGGCCATCCTTTCCCTTTCCATGATAAAACCCGACGGTGAGACCCTGCCCATTCGCCTCAGCCTTTCTCCCAAGGAAGACGGTGAGGCCCAGATCCATGGGTTTCGCTGCGTGGCCCGGGATATGGGCCGGGATTCCCATTCTGCATCCGGATCGTCCAGGGTTCAGGCCCCCAGTGGCTTTTCCCCCCAAGAGCATTCCGCCTTTCTGCGGCGCATGGCTCACAGCCTCAGAACGCCCCTGAACGGCCTGGTGGGAGAGCTGCATCTCCTTGGAGAAAAGGGCGGAGAGGAAAGCCAGGCCTTCCACCTGTCGGCCCTTGGGGAGGTGGCAGAGCGCATGCAGGCGGCTCTGGAGGACATGCAGGACTATGTTCAGAAAATGGAAGGACTGGATGTACCCACGAAAAAGAACCTTTTTCCGGAAATACCAGGTCGGCGTCCCCCGGATCCGGATTTTCTTCAGGATGCAAGTCCTTTTTCCTCTCCCTCCCTTCGGGTTCTCCTTGCGGAAGACAATCTCATCAACCAGAAAATCACCCTCAAACTCCTGGAAAGAAAAGGCTATCTTCCTGATCTTGCGGAAAACGGCCTGGAAGTTCTGGAAAAATTAAAAACCCAGCGGTATGATCTCATCCTCATGGATGTACAGATGCCGGAAATGGATGGCATCTCAGCCACGCGCAGAATCCGGGAAGGATTCTGCGGAGAAGCGCTCCGTACCCTTCCCATTGTGGCCTTCACAGCCCATGTCAACGTACAAGACAGGGAAGCCTGCCTGCATGCGGGCATGAATGATGTCATCACCAAGCCCGCCAAGCCCGAGGCTCTTTACGCCATGGTGGAAAAATGGGGCCGACGTCCGGAGAGGTTCTGATCCTGCCTTGCAGTTTTTCTTCTGAAACCGAAAAAAGGGTGTGACGTATGGATATGTTTCAGGAATGGATGGCCGTAGCCCGTGGGGATGCGCCTGCGGATCTGCTTCTGACCGGGGCCAGGGTCGTGAATGTGTATACGGGTGAGATCCTTGAAACCGCCCTTGCCATTCACCAGGGCCGATTTGTGGGATTCGGCGACTACGAAGCAAGGGAAAGGCGGGACCTTGGCGGACGTCACCTTGCGCCTGGCTTCATTGACGCCCATGTCCACCTTGAAAGCAGCATGGCTTCCCCTTCGGAGTTTGTGAGAACCGTCCTGCCCAGGGGCACCACCACCGTGGCTGCAGATCCCCATGAGATCGCCAATGTCCTGGGAAAGGAGGGCATTCAGTATATGCTGGACGCCAGTGAAAACCAGCCCATGGACCTTCTTTTCACCCTGCCCTCCTGTGTGCCCGCCACACACATGGAAACCGCAGGAGCCCGGCTGGAGGCCGGGGATCTCCTTGAATTTTTTGATCATCCCCGGGTTGTGGCCCTGGCGGAAATGATGAATTTTCCCGGTGTTATTTTCGGGGACCCTGGAGTGCATGCCAAACTTCAGGCGGCGCATCAGAAGAAAAAGCCTGTGGATGGTCATGCGCCGGGTCTTTCCGGAAAAGGTCTCAATGCCTATCTGGCTGCGGCCATTTCCTCGGATCATGAATGCACCACACCGGAAGAGGCCCTTGAAAAAATGCGGAGCGGCATGCACATCATGGTGCGTGAAGGTACCTGCGCCCAGAATCTGGATGCCCTCCTTCCCGCGTTGAACGACCAGACCTGTCGGCGTATGATGTGGTGCACGGATGACCGCCATCCCCACGATCTTCTGCACGAAGGGCACATGGATGACATTGTCCGCAGGGCCATTGCCGCAGGGGTGGACCCTGTGATGGCCATACAGATGGCCACCCTCAATCCTGCCGAGTATTTCGGGCTCAAGGACAGGGGGGCCATTGCGCCGGGCAAACGGGCGGATTTTCTGGTCATCGGCGATCTGGAGGGGCTGCACATTGAGGCTGTGTATGTAAAAGGCCAATGCGTTGCGGAAAATGGCAGGCTTGTACCGGGTCTCCCTTTGCCCGAAACACCCATCCCGCCGGAATCCATGCATCTGGAACCCGAACAGCTGGATTTTTCCCTGAAAGCGGAAGGCTTGAAAATCCGTGTCATTGATGTGATGCCAGGCCAGGTGGTGACAGGCTCCCTGGTCATGGACGCCAGAACAGAAGCAGGCAGGGTTGTGGCGGATCCTGACCGGGATCTTGCCAAGCTTGCTGTGGTGGAAAGGTATACGGGAAAGGCCGGATGCGGCATTGGTTTTGTCCGGGGCCTGGGAATCCGCGGGGGCGCACTGGCTTCCACCGTGGGGCATGATTCCCACAATCTCATTGTGGCTGGGGATTCGGATGAGGATATGGAAGTGGCGGCAAAGGCCGTCATTGCCATGAAAGGCGGCATGGTGGTGGTGAAAGGAGGAAAGGTTGCGGCCTCCCTGCGCCTTGCCATTGCAGGGCTCATGTCCACAGCCACCATGGAAGAGATTGAAAGGGCCCTGGCGGGCCTGATCCGGGAAGCCAGGGGGCTGGGCTGCACCCTGGCGGATCCCTTTATGACCCTTGGCTTTCTTTCTCTGCCTGTGATCCCTTCCTTAAAGCTCACGGACCAGGGGCTTGTGGATGTGGACCGCTTTGAGCGGATTTCCGTTTTTGCGGATGCCGAGATCCAAACCAATCCCTGAGATGGGCCGGATTTTTTTAGCCTTTTGTCCCCTTGAGGAGTCCCTTTGACACCTTTTTTCACAGTACCGGATTTTCCCCCTTCTCCTTTGCTTATTGCACACAGGGGATACAGGGCCTTGTTCCCGGAAAACACCTTACCGGCCTTTGAAGCGGCCTGGGAGGCCGGAGCGCGGATGGCGGAGCTGGATATTCTCTGGAGCCGGGACGGCCATCTTATGGTGCACCACGATGCTTCTCTGGATCGCTGCACGAGTGGAAAAGGCCCTTTGCAGGAAAAAAAAGCCGTGGATTTACGTCTTCTGGATGCGGGATCGTGGTTTTCTCCGACCTTTTCCGGAACCCCCATCCCCTTTCTGGACGAGGTGGTGGCCTCCGTGCCCCCAGGGTGCTGGCTGAATGTGGAGGTCAAGCCCGAAGCGGTGATGGGTGGACGATCCATGGGAAAAATGACCGCTGCCCTCACCGCCGCCCTTCGGCCCCTTGAAGGCCGGGTTCTGATCTCAAGCTTTCATCATGGTTTTCTCCGTCACCTTTCCAATCTTGCAGATCCGCCCCTTCTGGGGGTTCTGAGCGGCAGGTGGAAAAACGCCCGGCCCCTGCTTCGGCTGTGCCGTGAGATCAGGGCCTTTTCCTGGCACCCTTTTTATGGAAATCTCAGACCCGATCATGTCCTTCGCATGAAAGCCTTTGGCATACGGGTTTATCCCTATACGGTGAATGCGTCGGAGCATGCAGTACGCCTCCTTTCCATGGGGGTGGACGGTTTTTTTTCCGATGATGTCACCCTTTTTCAGAAAATCGAACCCAAAGGAATCTGAATGTCCGGAACATCCCTCACCCGTCCCATCTGGCCCCACCCGACCCGTGAAGGCGTGGTTCAGGTGATTGATCAGCGCCTTTTGCCCCATACCCTGAAAATTCTTGATCTTCATACGGTGGAAGATGCCATTGAAGCCATCCGAACCCTTACCGTGCGGGGAGCCCCCCTCATTGGTGCTTCTGCGGCCTGGGCCATGTATCTGGCCGCATGCACGGCTCCGGAGGGCGGGATCACGGATGCCTGGATGGAAGATTGTTGCGAACGCATCAAAGCCGCTCGCCCCACAGCCGTGAATCTGGCCTGGGCTGCGGATCTTCTCATGGAAAAAGTGCGCCTTACCCCTGCAAATGAAAACCGCATCCAGGCCATGTATGCGGAAGCTGCGATGATCACGGATGCGGAGGCCAGTCGCTGTCAGGCCATTGGCGAACATGGCCTCTGTCTTATTCGCAGCATTTATGACAAGAGACCCCAAAAGCCCGTTCACATCCTCACCCACTGCAATGCCGGATGGCTGGCCTGCGTGGAGTACGGCACCGCCACAGCGCCCATCTATGCGGCGCACAGGGCGGGAATTCCCGTGCATGTCTGGGTGGATGAGACAAGGCCTCTGAACCAGGGCGCCCGACTGACCGCCTGGGAGCTGGGGCAGGCCGGGGTGCCCCACACCGTGATCGCGGACAACACAGGCGGGCACCTCATGCAAAGGGGGGAGGTGGACATGGTCATTGTGGGAACGGACCGCACCACATACACCGGGGACGTGGCCAACAAGATCGGCACCTACCTGAAGGCCCTTGCCGCGAAGGACAACAACGTTCCCTTTTATGTGGCCCTGCCATCTTCCACCATCGACTGGAAGATGAAAACGGGTGCGGAAATTCCCATTGAAACCAGAAATCCCGATGAGGTGCGTTATGTGCAGGGAAAGGATGGGGATGGGAAGATCCAGAGGGTGCTGGTGCCACCGGAGGACAGTCCGGCCCTGGATTTTGCCTTTGACGTGACACCGGCCCGTCTGGTGACAGGCCTGATTACGGAAAAGGGCGTATGCAGCGCCAGTGAAGAGGGTATTCGTAGTCTTTTTCCGTCTTTATAAGCCGTAAAATGCCGTTTTTTTGATCAAAATGGGAAAGGGCGGAGATGATTCCGCCCTTTCCCATTTATTTATCTTCTTATTTTTCCATGACATAGGTTCCGGGAGCGGGCCCCAGATCCCTGCCCTGCATGGGCGGCCAGGGCAGTTTGGCGGTTTCCGGCTGGCTGCGCTCCCTCAGCCAGGCTACCCAGTCCGGCCACCAGGTTCCCTCGTGCATGTGGGCTGTGGCCAGCCAGTGTTCCGGTCCCTGCCCCAGAATCCCATCGGTGTGATAATGCCCCTTTTCTCCCGGAGGATTGATGATGCCTGCGATATGACCGCTTGAGGCCAGAACAAACTTGATGGGAGAGGTGACAAAGTGGGGAATTCTGTATACGGACTTCCATGGGGCAATATGGTCCTTCATGGTGCCTACGGAGTAAAGGTCCATATCAATGTTTCTTAAGTCAATGCTGCGTCCGTCGGCCATGCGGAATTTGCCTTCGGTGAGCTGATCTTCCAGGTAAAGGCGCTCCAGAATGTCAATGTGCAAGGTCATGGGCATGCGGGTGCCGTCATCGTTCCAGAAAAGGAAATCCAGATTAAAAGGCTCCTTGCCCAGGAAAAACTCATCAATGAGATAATTCCAGTAAAGATCCCTGGGCCTCAGCAGGCTGTAAGTCTGCATCATGTTGGCTTTGGGAAGATACCCTTCCTCTTCCATGAGATCCTTTAAGAAGGTGATCTGGCTTTCATCAATGAAACTTCTGAGATCTCCGGCGTCACTGAAATCCAGCTGGGCGGCGAAGCAGGAGAGTGTCTGGATGGAGGTATCCTCCTGGCCCCGCAGATAGGCGGCTGCGATGGAGCAGAGGATGGCCCCCATGCAGTAACCGGCAAGGTGTACGCCCTCACTGCCGGTGATCTTACGGATTTCAGCAATGGATTCAACGAGGCCGTTTTTCACATAACTGTCAATGCCGTCATGGCGGTAACTGCCATCCACGTTCTTCCAGCTGAGGATAAAGACCGTAAAACCCTGTTCGGTAAGATAACGCACCATGCTGTTGTGAGGGCTTAAATCCAGGATATAAAACTTGTTGATCCAGGCGGGTACCAGGAGAATGGGAGTTCCTTGCACCTTATCCGTCATGGGCGCGTACTGGATCAGTTCAATGAGACGGTTTCGGTACACCACCTTACCCGGTGTGCAGGCCAGGGTTTTTCCCACCTGATGGAAGTCTTCCCGGCTGTGACGCACCACGAGTTCGCCGCCATGGGTACTGAGGGTGTCTATAAGGTTCTGGATACCCTTTGTGATATTCTGACCTCCCTGCTCCAGGGTGGTGCGCACCACTTCGGGGTTGGACAGGGGAAAGTTGAGGGGATTCATCATGGCCGTAATCTGATGTGTCAGGAACTGAACGAGAAGGTTTGAGTGCTCGGACACCCCCCGGATGTCTTTAAAACGTGTTTCCAGATGTTCTTCCAGGCGCAGAAAAAGATCCTTGTAAAGGGAATAGGGCCAGTTTTCCCACTCTGGATCCCGGAACCGACGATCCACCCCGGATTTGGCCATACCGCTTTGTATGGCGAAAAGATCGGAGAAAAACTGGACATTTTCCAGCATCATACGAAAACGGGTGCCAGGACTCCAGGCAAGATGGACCAGGGCGTCAAAATAGGCGCGGCTGAAGGCGGGAATATCAATGGGGCCGGTAAAACGCACCATGGATTTGCGGAAATTCCGGTCGATGATATGGGCGGCCTCCAGCATGGGATCTCCGGCCTCCTCTTCTTTTTGCACCGGCGGATTCAGGGTGGCGGGTTTGGGGTTGCGTATGATGGGTTTTTTCTGGGCTTTCATGCATCCTCCTTGCTGTCATATGCGGGGTGGGACGTCCTGATGGCGGGCGGATCTGCACAGAAGAGCTTCTTTTTGTCCGGGATCTGGGCCTCCGGATGGGGCCATGCGAGGCATCTTTTTTCCACATTGGGAGGGGGATGCCATCGTTTTTCCCGAAGGCTGCATCGGGTCTGATGAAGTGGAAAGCCTTTTACTTTGCCCTTTAAGCTTGTTTTCTCCATACCATGCCTTGGGGCTTTGGGGCAATGTCCGGATTGCCGCCCCTTTTTATCGCGGTCTCTGCCGGGAAACGGGGGTTCCTTTTTAGCAAAAGACTTTTTTCATGGTTTATGGTAGGAGAAATAAAAATACGCTGAAATATACCATGAAACCGGATGAATGCTTCAACAGAATTTTATTGCATGGTCCAAAGCCCCTTTGCCTGCTCCGTTTTTCCGGGAGGTCCCCATGCTTTCTTCCATCCCCCCCCTTGAGGCCGTTTCCCAAACCCTGATGCTTCCCCTTTATTTTCGGGCTCAGGAGTGCCAAGCGGCCAATCCCCTGGTCCATGATCCCATGGCTCTGGATCTTGTGGAGCAGCTTCCCTATAATTTCAGAAGGCTTGAGGGGCATACCCTCATGAAAGTGGCCACGCTTTTGCGTGTGGCCGCAGTGGATCGCATGGTTGGGGATTTTCTGGCCGTTCATCCGGATGCCGTTGTGGTAAATGTGGGGGCAGGACTGGATACCCGGTTTTTCCGGATGGACACAGGCAAGCTGGATTGGTATGAGATGGATCTGCCTGAGGTGATGCAGATCCGGCGCTGTTTTTTCCGGGAAACGGAGCGCTATCACATGATGGATGCCTCCCTGGATGATCCGGAATGGTGCCAGCGTATCCAGCATTCGGGGCGTCCCCTTCTGATCATTGCCGAGGGGGTGCTGATGTACCTTTCCGAGGCCTGTGTGCGGGGGTTCGTTCACAGTATCCGCAAAACCTTTGGGTCTTCCTTTCTCATTTTTGATGCGGTAAGCCCCTATCAGGTGATGATGAGCGCTTTCAACCCCACTCTTTGGGTGACAGGCGCACGTTTCCGCTGGGGTCTTTCTCTCCCCGGAGAGCTGGAAGGCTGGATGCCGGATATCCGGTTGTGTGAAAGCTGTTACTACCTGAGTCAGCCCGAACCCCGGCTGGGCTGGCTGAATGTTTTGTGTTCTTATCCGGCGGTGCGATTCGGATTTTCCGTATTGGCCTATGCCCTGGGAGCTCCCGGGACCGCCTCTTCCCCATCCACGCTTTCCCCATGAGATTTTCAAGTGGAGCTGGCATGCTGACAGACGAAGAAAAAAAAGTGATCGCCGCCATTCAGGGCGATATCCCTCTGGATCCGAGGCCTTACAACCTTCTTGCCAAGGGCCTGGGAATGGAGGAAGAGACCTTTCTCGCCATCCTGCAAAGCCTCAATGAAAGAAAACTGATCCGCCGTTACGGGGCCACCCTCAGGCATCAGAAATCCGGTTTCTCCGCCAATGCCATGGTGGCCTGGAAAGCGCCGGAAGATCGGATTCTTGCCATCGGAGAGACCATGGCGGGTTTTGAGGCGGTTTCCCACTGTTACCGCAGAGATCCCAAACCCGGCTGGCCCTACAACCTTTACACCATGGTGCATGCCAGAACCCAGGAAGCCTGCCGCAGCACCGTGGCGGAGATGGCCAGAGCCGCAGACCTTCAGGACTACACCATGCTTTTCAGTATCCGGGAGCTGAAAAAAACTTCCATGCAGTATTTTAATGAGCGGGACGCCATGGAAGACATGGATGATTGATTTAAGATTTCGAAAGCATCCATAACGGAGGGGGATGCACAATCATGTGGCATCCCCCTCCGTGTTTTCAAAAGCCGGGTTTTTATTTTTTCCGGGAGAGAATCACCGCCCGGTTCACCACATTTTCCACAAAAAAGCCGAAATGGCGCAGCACTTCCTTATCCGGACCCGAAGCGCCAAAGGTTTCAATGGAAATCACGTCTCCCTCATCGCCTGCGTATTTCTGCCAGCCCATGGCGATTCCCGCCTCAATGACCAATCGCTTTTTTAAGGCAGGGGGCAGGATGCGTTTTCTGTAGTCTTCCGTATCCTTTTCAAAAAGCTCCCAGGAGGGCATGCTCACCACCCGAGCCTGAATCCCTTTTTCAAGAAGAATTTTGCGGGCTTCCACGGCAAGATGCACCTCGGAGCCCGAGGCAATGAGCACGATGTCCGGCGTTCCGTCCGCATCCTCCAGGATATAGGCCCCCCGTTCCGGTCTTCCCCTCTTACCATCTGTGTTGAGTACGGGAAGGTTCTGACGGCTCAGAATGAGGGCTGTGGGGCTGGAGTTGCTCTTCATGGCCACCTTCCAGCCCACGGCGGTTTCGTTGGCATCCGCAGGACGGAAGACCGTGAGGTTGGGAATGGCCCGCAAGGAAGCCAGATGCTCCACCGGCTGATGGGTGGGGCCGTCTTCGCCCACGGCAATGGAATCGTGGGTGAACACATAGATAAGGGGCAGGCGCATAAGGCTGGCCACACGGATGGCAGGCCGCATATAGTCCGCAAAGACGAGGAAGGTGGCGCCATAGGGACGGATGCCGTTATGGAGGAACATGCCTGCCATGATGGCACCCATGGCGTGTTCCCGGACACCAAAGCGAATGTTGCGGCCCTCAGGGCTTGATGCCTGGAACTCTCCTTCTCCGTCCAGAAACGTTTTGTTGGAAGGGGCCAGATCGGCGGAGCCGCCCATGAGGGTGGGTACCCTTTTGGCGATGGCGTTCAGCACCTTGCCGGAAGCTACGCGGGTGGCGATCTTCTCTCCGGGCTTAAACCAGGGGATCTCCTTGTCCCAGCCTTCGGTGAGAAAGCCCGTCATGGCGTCCAGCCAGAGGTTGGCCATGTCCTTGTATTCTGAGGCGTAGCGCTGGAACATCTCAAGCCAGGCATCTTCCTTTGCCTGCATTTCTGCCTGCACTGCCGCAAAGTGGGCATAGACCGCGTCCGGCACGAGAAAGTCTGAATCTTCGGGCCAGCCATAGGCCTTTTTGGTGAGCCTCACCTCTTGGGCTCCCAGGGGGGCACCGTGGGCTTCCTCGGAGCCTTCCTTGTTGGGGCTGCCATAGGCGATGCGGGTTTTGAGTACAATGAGGGAGGGTTGGTCTGTCACACGTTTGGCTGTTTCCAGGGCTGTTGTGATGGCCTCCAGGTCATTGCCGTCGGTCACGGTCTGGGTATGCCAGCCGCAGGCTTCCATGCGGGCGGCCACATTTTCCGTAAAGGCAATGGAGGTTGCGCCTTCTATGGAAATATCATTTGCATCATAAAGGCAGATGAGGCGGCCCAGTCTGAGATGCCCCGCGAGGGACATGGCTTCCGCAGCCACCCCTTCCATGAGATCTCCGTCTCCGCACATCACATAGGTGAAGTGATCCACCAGATCAAAACCGGGTCTGTTGAAGCGGGCCGCCAGATGGCGCTCGGCCATGGCCATGCCCACGGCATTGGCAATCCCCTGGCCTAAGGGGCCTGTGGTGGTTTCCACGCCGGGGGTGTGGCCGAATTCCGGATGCCCCGGTGTTTTGGAGCCCAGCTGGCGGAAATTTTTCAGGTCTTCCAGGGAAACCCCGTATCCGGCAAGGTGAAGGAGGCCGTAGAGCAGCATGGATCCATGACCGCCGGACAGTACAAAGCGATCCCGGTCCAGCCATGCGGGATTTTTGGGATTGTGGCGCATCACCCGGGTCCAGAGCGCATAGGCTGCGGGGGCAAGGCCCATGGGAGCGCCGGGATGCCCGGAGTTGGCCTTTTCAATGGCATCCATGGCCAGGGTGCGGAGGGTGGTAACGCAGAGTGCGTCCGTGGACGGGGTGGAACACATGGTCATCTCCTTGGAAAAAAAAGAAAAAGCATCCCTTTTTCAGGGGGAATCCGGGCATTGGTTACACCGGATGCCCCAGGGATGCAAGAATTTTCCTAAAGCTTTTCATAACAGATTCCCAACGAAAATCTGACAGAATCCCCCTGCTGTGCAAAAGCCCATACACATGGATCTGCCATGAATTCATTAGGAAAAATGTGCGGGTATGCGGGCCGCCGTGGGCGCGGGTTTGGGGAAAATCCCTTAAGCATAAAAAAAACCGGCAGGCGGATGTCAGGATCCTCCTTGCCGGTTGATGCCCAAGGGGGTTTGGTTTCTCACAGGGCTCTCAGATATTCGGGTTTCAGTTTGATCTTGCCTGACAGGGCGTCATTGATTCTTTGCAGGGTTTTGTCCCTGTCCCTGGGCAGGTGGGCCCGAATGGGCAGATAGTTCGAGGCATGGTTGGCATGGAAAAGCCCGTCGGAAAGGTGGGTGGTGGCGATCATCATCCCCAGTTCCTGAAGCATCTCTTCTGCACCGATGAGCTGAAAGCGGCCTTCCTGATGGTCCTTGTTGAGAGGGGCCCCCGGTGTGAGCATGAGGCTTAAGGCTCCCACAAACTCCGGATCAATGGCCGAAAGCACACGGCCCGTCTCCTGGGCATGGATCATGGAGCGTTCCCTTCCCGCCACCCCATTGAGTACGGTGATGGAAAGCCTGATCCCTGCAGAGCGGATCTTACGACCCATCTCAATCATGCGGGCGCTGTCCGCACCCTTGCAGATGGCCTCAAGGGTTACGTCATCTCCGCTTTCCAGACCAAAATAGGCGATGGTCAGTCCGAGATCTTTAAGCTGTTTGAGTTCTTCCACACTTTTGGTAGCAATACTTTTCGTGTTGGCGTAGGTGCCCACCCGCTCCAGCCAGGGCAGCTTTTCCCGGATTCTTTCCATGATGGGCACAAGGCGCTTCATGGGCAGAATCAGGGCGTCTCCATCACAGAGAAAAAGACGTTTGATAAAGCGGTATTTTCTGGCCGCATAGTCGATGTCCTTAAAGATCTGTTCATCGGTTTTGATGGAAAAACGCTTGGCCTTGTACATTTCGCAGAAACGGCACTTGTTGTGGGAGCATCCCACGGTCACCTGAAGCAGAATGGAGTCGGCTTCACTGGGTGGCCTGAAAATCATGCCCTGATAATCCATGAATTTCCTTCCCGGATAGATATTTTTAATTGTAAGGGCCAGGGAAAGATGAAAGTTCGGGATTCTTCCCAAAGGCCCCTGTATGTTTACCGCATCAGGATTCTTCCCCAAGCCCCCGAAGGGCAGGAAAGCTTTTAAAACATACAACAGCCAGGCTGTCTTGCAAGTCCTTCCCTTGACAAGGCTGTTTTTCACCCCATTTTTTGTCGGAATTGATCCAAACCTGTGTTCTGTTGTTTTGATTTGAAGATTCCATATGAGGAGAAAGCTGGTCATGAAGCAGGAAACCCGCGCCTTTCAAACGGAAGTGAAGCAGATGCTTCACCTCATCATCCATTCCCTCTACTCCAATCAGGAGATTTTTCTAAGAGAGCTGATCTCCAACGCCTCGGATGCCATTGACAAGCTCAGGTTCAAAGCCCAGACCGATCCCGAACTGCTTGGAAAAGATGCGGATTTTTATATCCGCATCACACCGGACAAGGAAGCCCGCACCCTGGTCATCGAAGATAATGGCATCGGCATGAGCTATGACGAGGCCCTGGAAAACCTCGGCACCATCGCCAAAAGCGGCACCGCAGGTTTTGTGGCGGCCCTGGAAGCCTCCCGCAGGGAAGGTCTTCTCACACCGGAGCTCATCGGTCAGTTCGGGGTGGGCTTTTATTCTTCCTTCATTGTGGCGAAAAAGGTGGTGGTGGAAAGCCGTTCGGTATCCTCAGACAAGGGCGTTCGCTGGGAATCCGAAGGAAGCGGAGATTTTTCCGTGGAGGAAATGGAAAAACCCCAGCGCGGTACCCGCATCACCCTTTTCCTGAAAGACGGCGAGGAGGGGGATCTTAACTTCACGGAAGAATGGACTTTAAAGGATATTGTCAAGCGTCACTCAGACTTCATCGCCTATCCCATTCTCATGGAAGTGGACAAGTATGATCCCATTCCCGAAAACGAGCAGGAAAAGGATGCGGAGGGAAAACCCAAGGAAACCATGCGCAAGGTGCGCAAGGATGAAACCTTAAACTCCATGAAAGCCATCTGGACCCGGAAGAAGGAGGAGGTCACAGAGGAGGAATACACGGAGTTTTACCGCCACATCTCCAAAAACTGGGATACCCCTGCGGAGAAACTGCATCTGCATCTGGAAGGAGCCGTGGAGTACGATGTGCTGCTCTTTATTCCCTCCAAAGCCCCCTTTGATCTCTTCCAGCGGGATCGCAAGCACGGCCTGCACCTTTACTGCAAGCGGGTCTTTGTCATGGACGACTGCAAGGAGCTTCTGCCCGAATACTTAGGCTTCATCCATGGCGTGGTGGATGCGCCGGATCTTGACCTCAACGTGAGCCGGGAAATCCTCCAGCAGAACAGCCTTGTGCGCAACATCCGGAAAAACATTGTTAAGCGGGTCTTTGAGCTTCTTTCCAAAATGGATGAGGAAAAATACCTCGATTTCTGGAAGGAATTCGGCCCCATGCTGAAGGCCGGCATTCCCACGGACTACGAGAATAAAACAAAAATTGCAGAGCTTCTGCGCTATCCCACCACAAAATCCGAGGGCAAGCTCAAAAGCCTGAAGGCCTATGTGGAGGGGATGCCCGAAGGTCAGGAATCCATTTACTACCTTTCCGGTGAAAACCTTACGGCCCTCATGAACAGCCCCCACCTGGAAGCCCTGAAGGCCAAGGATTATGAGGTACTGCTCATGACCGATCCTGTGGATGAGTGGGTGGTGGACAGCCTGAGGGATTTTGAGGGAAAAAATCTCAAAAGTGCTGAAAAAGGGGATCTGGAGCTGGAAAAACCTTCGGAAGAGGTGGCGGAAAGCTTCAAGGGTCTCTTCACCTTCATTCAGAAGGAACTGGATGCGGAAGTGAAGGAAGTGAAGGCTTCGGCCCGGCTGAAGGATTCGGTGGCCTGCCTTTCCGCAGACGCCTTTGCCATGAGTGCTTTCATGGAAAAGGTGATGCAGGCTTCGGGAAAAGACATGCCCAAGCAGAAACGGGTGCTGGAACTGAACACCGGGCATCCGGTCATGGCAAGACTCAAGGAGCGTTTTGCCAAAGACCCGGCAGACCCTGCCATGAAGGACTGGGCCGCCATGCTCCATGATCTGGCCGTGGTCAGCGAAGGGGGCAGGATTGAAAATCCCTCTCGTTTTGCAAAGATGGTGGGGGATCTCATGGCAAAAACCCTGTAGGGTTTGAAGGTGATTGCCTGAAATAAAAATGCCTTATGCCACCCTCTCTTTGAGAGAAGGCCGGGTGAAGGCGCGATTTTAAAGTGAAACGGGTCAGGGAGGTTCATCTTCCTGGCCCGTTTTATTTACATGCGCTGCCTGTGCAGGAGGGGATAGTAAAAACGCAGAATGTCCTGATAATTCTTCCCTTCCTCCGCCATTCTCCTGGCACCCCACTGACTCATGCCCGCGCCGTGGCCAAAGCCCCTGCCCTGAAAATGAAATCCTTCCCTTTTATGGCTTAGAGAAAAATCCGTACTTCTGATCACCATGGGGCCTATGAGAGTGCGGAAACGGGTGGCGGGAATGCGAATTTCTCCTTTGCTGGTTCTGGCGACGAGGGTCTCCACCCTGCCCGAAGGGGTTTTCCCTTCCACGCGCAGATCCAGGATTCGGCCTTTTCCCCTCAGCTCCGGCAAAGCCTGTTGCATCTCCTTTTCTGTCAGCACGCAGGTCCAGAACGCGTTGGGTGTATTGCGTGTCCATGGATCGGAAAAGGCCGTAAGATAGGGGAATTCTCCTCCCCAGACCGTTTCCGCAGCCTCAATGTTTCCACCGCTGTCCGCGTGGAAGGCTGTAAAGGCCGCCTGCCCTGCCCAGGTCAGCACTTCGCCCTGGGTGGCGGTGATGGCCGCATCGCTTCTGGGATCCTCCCTTTCTGTGATAAACATCTGGGAGCGGGTATCTGCTTTTACATCATAGGCGGCATAGGCCCTGTTGCGCATATGGTGCAAGGCGTAGGTTCTGGCGGCCACAGCCTGGGCCTTGAGGGCTTCCATGGGCCAGGAAGGTGGCATTTCCGCAGGCACAACCCCTCTTAAGTAGTTTTCAAGATCCAGGACATTGACAAGGAGCAGACGGCCGCCAGCCCCATGAACCTGAAGACTGCCCCGGTGCCGTCTGCCATTGAGAACAAAACCTTCACTTCCGCTGTCCAGGATGAGGGGTTGCCCCACGATGCGGCCATCAAGGCGAATGTGGCCTCCTTCGTCCAGAAGGAGGGTTAAGCGGTCCCCGGAAAACACAAGGCCGCCTGTGGCCATATCCCTCAGATGAAGCCCCTTGCCGGAAAGCTGGGCGTGATTTTCGGAAAAGGAAAGGGCCACCCGGATACGGTCCGGCGAGCCAAGGAGGGGTTCGGATATCTGACCGCGGAGATCCCTCAGAAAATCTCCGGCGCTCTGGCGTCTGGGATGATCGGGAAAAGCGGCCACAAAGGCCGCAAATTCACGGGAGGCCCGTTCCCTTTCCCCCCTTTGCAGGGCCAGAAATCCCTTTTCAAAACGAACATCTCCTTGAATACGGCTTCCGGGATAAGCGGTCAGCACACGGTCCAGCGCAGTTTCAGCGCCGCCTGTGTCTCCCATGTGAAGGGCCAGGATCCGGGCTTCCATCCACAGGGCCAGAGCCCGGTCTTCGGGATCTGCGGAGAGATGGGACCAGGATCGCAGCACATGCAATGCCAGTTCAGGGCGGTCTTCATGGAGGGCCCAGGCCACTTCCTCCGGCCAGGCCCCTGCAGCGACAGGGCGCAAAAAAAGCATCAGCCCCAGGAAAAAGAGGGGCAGCCTGCGGGCAAGCCCGGACGCTGCTGTTTTTCCGTAAAGTCTTTGATGGAAAAATTCAGATTGTTTCATGGCCTCAAAACAAAAACCGGGACTCTCCCGGAGATTTTTCAGAACATACATGAAAAAGGTTTCTGCTTTGTTCTTTTTCAGACAGAAGCCTTGTCTTCCTATAAGGGATCCGCACAAGACACATTGCCTTGGAATTCCGTTTCATGTAGGAAGTACAGAATACGGAATTCTAGGGATAATGGTTTTTCCCTGCTTTGACAAGAAACTCTCCATGGAAAAAAGGAAGACCCCATGCCGGTGTCCATGACAGGTAGGGCAGGCCGCCGTACCCTGGCTTTTCTGGACTACAACACCCGTATATTCGCCCTGACATGGCGTCTTTTTCTCCTGACTTTTTCCAGGCAGAAGGAGGGGCGCATCATGGTGCGGCGGGGTGTTGTGGAGCAGCTTTACTTTACCGCAGTGCAGGCTCTGCCCATCATCATTCCCATCGCGCTCATCATCGGTATTCCCCTGATGCTGCAACTGTCCCTCCTCGCAGGCCAGTATGACGCCGGGCGTCTTGCTGTGATCCTTGTGGTGCGGGAAGTGGGGCCCATCCTCACAGCTCTCATTGTTACCTTACGCTCCGCAACAGCCGTGACCATTGAACTGGGCTACATGAGTGTGCTTCGGGAAATCGAGGCTCTCGAAATGGCGGGCATTGATCCCCTGCGGCTCATCTGTCTGCCCAGGCTTGTGGGCATCACCATGGCCATTGTCTGTCTTTTTGTGGTGTTTGACCTTGTGGCCATTGTGGGCAGTGCCGGGTTGATTCTGGCCTTCAGCGACATTCAGGTTTCCCGTTTTCTTTTCAGCTTTACCCAGGCCATCACAGGCCTGGATATCGGGGTCAGTCTCATCAAGGCTTTCTGCTTTGGCATCATTATTTCTGTGATCTGCATGTTTCGCGGGCTTTCCTGTCAGGGGAATTTCACCTGGATTGCCATTAATACCTCCAAGGCCTGCATGGAAAGCTTTATCTTCTGCCTGTTGGCCAATATTTTTATCTCGGTGGTTTTTTATGCCTGAAGAAGCCAAGCGGGGCCTTTCCATCCGGCTGGAAAACATTGTGCTTCCCCTGGACAAAAAGAGCATGGGGCCTTTTTCCCTTTCCCTGGATCCTGGGGACGTGTGCGAAATTCAGTCCACAGCTTCGGACAGGGTGCGCCTTTTTCTCCGTTTTCTTGCCACTTTCCAGAAGCCCCTCAGCGGTCGGTACCTGCTGGATGGTGAGGCCTTGGATTTTTCGGCCTACCAGGCCCTGCTCCCTGTCAAGCGGCGCATTGCCTATATCAGTACGGAAACCACCCTCATCACCAACCGCAGCCTCCAGGAAAATATTCTCATGGGTCAAGCCTGGCATCAGAATACCATGCATCCGAAGATGGATGAACGATGCCTGGCCCTTTGTCGTTTCTTCTGCATTGACGATAAGCTGCACCTCCGGCCTGCGGCCATCAGCACCATGGGTCGAAGGGCGGCCATCGTGGTGCGGGGTCTTGCCAAGCAGCCGGATCTCATTCTTGTGGAAAGACCGGAAGAGTTTGTGGGAAAAAATCGCAAGGAAGTATTCCTGCGCACCCTGAAAGAATGCAGCCGGGAAGGTGTCACCCTGGTCTTCTGGACGGATGACGAGAATCTGGGCAGAGGATGGCGCACCCGGAAATGGGTGCTGGAAGAGGATTTCCTGCAGGTGTATCCCCTGGATGAAAAGGAGTAAATCCCCATGGATCTGGAATTCAGCCGCAGAGAGCGGGTTGTGGGAACCTTCATGGTGGTGATCATTGCCCTGCTGCTGTCCACCCTGTTCATTCTTGGTAAGGGCAAGGGATGGTTTGAGCGTTACATTCCCTATTACACCGTATTTGAGGAAAGTTACAATCTCCAGCGGGGTGCTGCGGTGAAGCTTTACAATACGGATGTGGGCCGGGTGAGGCGGGTGACGGTTACGGGTAACCATGTCCGGGTGGATCTGGATATTCTGGAAACTTACAGCTCCCGCATCCGGGAAGACACCATTGCCACGGTGGAAAGCCCCACCCTCATCGGATCGGAATTTGTGGCCATCCGCACAGGAGGACGCAGTGACGCAGAGCTGATACCCTATGGCGGAGAAATTTTCTCCCAGGAAAAGAAATCCATAGCCGATATCCTGGCGGAATTTCAGGTGGAGAAAACCGCGAAAATGGTCATCGGCGCGGTACAGGATCTTGCGGAAATGACCGCTGCGCTCAAGGATCCCCAAGGCCCGGTTTTCACCGCCATGGATACGGTGAACCAGATTCTTTCCGATCTTCAGGAAGGCAGAGGGACCTTAGGCTCCATCCTGAAATCTCGGGAACTTATGGAAGAGGTCCATGCCCGCATGGCGGAAGTAAGCCGCATTCTCGGGCATGTGGAGGAGGCTGCGGGTAAAACGCCGAGAACCGTGGATCTGGTCAATGAGAACCTTGAACAGATTCAGACCATGGGCTCGCATGTGGGAGAGGCTTTGGATGCGGTCCTTGAAACCCTGCATGGTGAGCTGGCCAAAATATCACGTCTGGTGGACGACATCGAAGCCGCAGGAAAGGATGTGCCCGCCATTGCCCGCAGCACCCGGTCGGGCATTCAGGAGGTGAGGGAAACCTTGCGGGAACTGGATAAGGTAGTGGATTCTGTCCAGAAAAATATTCTGATCCGGGGTAATATTCCCAAAGAGGCTCCAGCCGAAGCCCTGGATGCGGACGGAAGATAAGGTGAGAAAAAAAGACGCTGAAAAGACTGACAACCGCAACGCATAGAAGGAAAATGCAATGAAAGCCTTAAGAAAACAGTTGGGCAATCCCCTCGTGGCCATTGGTCTTCTTTTTATCATCCGCCTGATCAGCGCCACCTACCGCTATCAGGTCAAGGGCCTGGATGGGGTTCTGAGTCGCCTTGGGAAGGGCGAAAGAATTCTTCTGTGCCACTGGCATCAGCAGTTTTTCCCGGCCATTGCCCGGTACGGGGGATGGTTTGGCCGTTTTCGTCCGGGGCTTATGATCAGTCGCAGTGAAGATGGGCAGATTATCGCCAATGTGGCCAATCGCGTGGGCTGGTATACGGCAAGGGGTTCTTCCACCCGGGGCGGCGGCGAGGCCATGGCAGAAATGATTGAGCATGTGCGTCAAAACGGTCTCGGTGCCCATATTCTGGACGGTCCCACAGGACCCATCGGCGTGGTGAAGCCGGGTGCCATCCGCATTGCCCAACAGAGCGGGGCCCTGTTGGTTCCCATGATTCTCAGGGCGGAAAAACGTTGGCAGGCGAAAAGCTGGGATCGTTTTGTCATTCCCAAGCCCTTTTCCAGCGTTATTATCTCCTTTGAAGCCCCCCTTCTGCCTCCGCCCATGGATGCGGATGCAAAAACCTTTGAGGAAACCCGCAAGGCCCTTGAAGCGCGGATGCGACCCTGGTTGTACTGAAAATCGGAGGAAACGGGCGCCAGAATTTTTTTCTGGCGTCCGTGGTTTTATCTGTTTTTCTGGCTATCCGTCCAACCTGATCAGCTCGGACATTGTGACCCAGAGAACCTGAAACGAGCTCGTAAAGGGGTGAAAAAGAGAATGCCGATGAGAAGCCCATCCAGCAGCGATGTAAGGGAAGCCAGAAAGACTCCCGGACCTGAGATGACGAGGGGCTGAAAATCCACCGTGAGGAGGCAGCCTGCAATCCACTGGGCAAGAAAGAGCTTGGGTGCCCAGGGCCGAAAACGCCAGAGCCCCACGATGGACAGGATAAAACATGAGAGAAGCAAAAATGC
Organism: Desulfobotulus sp.; assembly: GCF_034006065.1. Lineage (NCBI taxonomy): Bacteria > Pseudomonadati > Thermodesulfobacteriota > Desulfobacteria > Desulfobacterales > Desulfobacteraceae > Desulfobotulus > Desulfobotulus sp. The sequence goes on from NZ_JAVETM010000017.1 coordinate 35,702, forward strand.
GATCATGCCTTTGGTAATAATCTGCAGAGTGGTGAGGGCCTCTTCCTGCGATTGCAGATAGGCCTGCAAAGCAGGGGGAAGAAAGCGTTCGAACCAGAAAATTTCCAGGATGCCCCCCAGGATATAGGAAAGCAGGGTCGCCAGAAGCAATGTGCGAAAATGCGAATTCTTCAATGGATTATCTCCTTTTTTCCTGTAAGGACGGTATCTTATGGCGAAGTTCCGGAGTTCTTGTTTTCCAGAATGTTGCGAAGGAGGGCAATCTCTTCCGGGTTCTTGTGTCGTACCCATTTCAGATAATCCACAGGGGTTTCTCCTCTGCGGTCTTTTACATCCGCACGTCCGCCATTCTGCATGTAAACGGCAAGAAGATCCGGACGATTATACATGACTGCGTAGTGGACAGGGGTCTGCAGCGTTTGGGGCATTGCCGCATTGGGATCTGCTCCCATGGACAGTATACGGAGCGCCTGATCCGGCTGGAAGTTTTTGTTGATGCTCACCATATGAAGGGCAGAAGTGACATCTCCCGCCCTGCCTTTCACATCCACCCCCTGATTCAGAAAAGCATCAATGAGTTCGGTACTCATTCCGGACTTTAAGCCCAGCTCAAAGGCGGAAAAACTTCCGTACCGGGTGTTGATGTCCATCTGATGGATCACCTGAGGAAGATACTGATGCTGATACAAAAAATTCCCCATAAGATCCGGAAAATAGTCTTCGGCGGGCTCCATGGTGAAGCCTTTTTTTCCCATGAGATAGGATACGGTAAAAGATCCGTATTTATTTGTCGCCTGCAAGGCATAGTTGAGGAGGGTCATTTTCCGGCCGCTCTCATCAAAGCTGACACCATACAGATCGGCTCCTGCGGCAAGAAGCGCTTCAATGGTTCGTGGATCCCCGGATAAGGCTGCATGGGCCAGGGGTGTCAGACCGCTGGCATCCGGCTCATTGATCTTTTCTTTCACCACTTCCATCATGAATGGGGAAAGCCTGAGATCCGGCACACGGGACAGCATACAGGCCAGGGAATACCCGGTTTCCATCTCCACCCGCTGAATGCCCCGCTGTTCCGTCTTTGCCAGAAACGCCTCCCAGAGAGCGGGAGTCAGGGGCTCTCTGATTCCGGCAGCGTCCAGGGATGCACGCATCCAGTCAGGAAGATCCTGGGGGACAGTTCCATGGAGAGGGGTCTTTTCCATTGCCGATGGAGAGCCGCCGGGAAGCTGTTCCGTAAAGGATGCTCTGATCTGATGGGAGGCTTTTGGATTTTCAGGATGTTCCGATCTCCTGGATCCCATGTACCAGCCCGATGAAAAACCGGCGAAAACGGCCAGAACAAGAAGAAGAGAGCCTGTTTTGCGGGTGTGCATATGGTTTTTCCCCATGTCCTTAGAAGAGCCATGTAAAGATGAAAACAGTTAAAAAATGCCGCTTTCAGTTTTGCGTGATTCCGCAATGGCGTATGATCCAACCCGTCATCTGTCTTCAAAGCGTCAAAGCCCCTGGCTTTCCCGTTTCAGGTGGGCAAGGAGTCGCCGCGCTTCCCGGTGGCGATTTTTATCGTTTGGAGGAATACGGGAAAGGAGGGATTCGGCCTTTTTCAGATCCCCTGCCTTGTAGGCGCAGTAGCCTAAGGTGAGGAGGAGATGGGGCTTTTCCCGGTTTCCGGCTTCAAGGGAGCGCACCCCCGCCTCCAGGGCTTCCTTATAGCGGTTTTCCGCCATGTGGATGGACATGGCCAGCTCAGAAAGGGCGGGATCAGGCCCTGAGCTTTCCGCCTCTGCAATGCGGGCGAGGGCCTTTTCATGGAGGCGGGCCGCATGGAGCATCTGCACCTCCCGGACAAAAAGATCACTTTTTACGTCTCCTTTCTTCCGGGCCTGCCCATAGGCCTCGGCCGCACGGGCAGGCAGGTTAAGATTGGCGTAAAGATCCCCTAAGAGGCGATAGGCTTCCGGCCCGGCTTCGCCCGCCACATCCATGCGGATTTCCATGGCAGCCGCAGCTTTTTTATAGTCTTTTATCCGAAGATAAAGGTGGGTGGCCAGCTCCCAGAGGAGGGTATCCTCAGGAGCCCTTTCAAGTCCCTTCTCCAGAACCCCGAGTCCTTTTTTTTCGTTGCCCGTTTCCATGGCTGCCTGCACATAGGCCCGAACCCATTCCCGCTCCGGTTTTTCCACGGTTGTCATGAGAAGACTGAGCTTTTTCCAGGCGGCTTCGGGTTTTTTATCCATCAGATGAAAAAGACCGCTGTGGTAAAGGAGGGAGGGTTTTTTCTGCGGACAGCTCTCCCAGGCTTTTTCCATGGCAAGGGCCGCTTCTCCGAGGGCTTGGGTCTCGTAGGCGGCAATGGCAAGATTCTGCCAGATGCGGGTATCCTCAGGCGAAAGCGCTGTTGCCTCCCTGTAAAGGGGCAGGGCCTTTTCCGGTGCACGCTGTTGCAGATGGGCGTTGGCCATGAAAAAAAGAAGGAGCGGATGCCGCGTATCCGGATGCCGGTCACAGAAACGTGACATCCGCTCCAAGGCCTCGGGCACACGGCCTTCGGCCATCTCCTGTCCGGCCTCCGCCAGCACCTGCTGCACGGCCCGGGGAAGGTCGGCCCCGCCCGATGCAAAGGCATTGGCCGGACAGAAGGAAAAAATCAGAAAAATCAAAGCAACAAAAGGGGTCTGACCCCTTTTGTTTGACCCCTTTTGTTGTATCATGACGCACCTCCTAACTGAAAACGAATGGGGGTCACCACCCAGGAGGCCACCCTGCGGCCATCCTTGACGGCCGCCTCAAAGCGCCATCCCGAAATGGCCTGGACAACGGCGTCTTCAAATACTCCTGCGGGCTCTGCCTCCAGAATCTGTATGCTGCCGGGCCGTCCCTCCGTATCCACAAGAAAACGCACCCGAACCCAGCCTTCTATGCCCATGCGCCGCGCCCGGAAGGGATACACGGGCGGCATCTGTACCAGGGTGCGGGGCGTCTGATCCACCTCTCCGGCTTCATAGGTCATGGGGCCCGGCGGCGGAGGCGGAGCCAGGGTGGGGCCTGCCACGGCGGAAAGGGAAAGATCCGGCCGGAAGGCGGGCAGATCCAGAGGCTTCACTTCCGGGGGCTTCTGCATCATGCGCTCCATGGGAATTTCCGGCTCCGGCGGTTTCTCCTCCTCCACCTTGGGCGGTTCCGGCTCTTTTTTCTCTGGCTCCGGAGGCCTCAGCTCCCGGAGCTGCACGGAAACAAGACGCTCCAGATCGTTTTTTCCGGGTGCGGTTCCGATCATCCAGGGCACCATGGCAAAAAGCCCTGCGGTCATGGCGACCCCCAGCAGCAGAGATGCCAGATGCCGAGCCACTAAAGGGGTCAGACCCCTTTTATACCCACAAAAGGGGTCTGACCCCTTTAGTGGCTTTATTGTTTCAGGGACTTTTGGTGGCAATGCTCACATCCTTTGCACGGGCGAGACGGCAGTAGTCGAGAATTTCCACCACAATGCCCGTGTCTGTTTTCCTGTCCGCGACAATCACCACCGAGGCTTCGGGCATCTCCGCCAGCGCCCTTTCCACCCTGGCCCGTACGCTCCGGATATCAATGGGTTCCTTGTCCATGAAAATCTGGCCTGCGGCATCCACGCCCACAAGAATGCTGCCCTTGTCCTTGAGGTCGCCGGTGCTGGCCGTGGGCCGGTCCACGGAAATGCCTGTCTCCTTCACAAAGCTGGTGGTAACGATGAAAAAAATCAGAAGGAGGAAGATGAGGTCGATGAGGGGCGCGATGTTGAGTTCGCTGCCCTGATTTCTCGTCTTCATGCTCTGTCTTACGTTGATCATCAAAGCTGCCTTTCCAGGGTGGCGTAAAGCTGATCCAGTCTGTGGGTGGCCCTTTTGGCCTGACGGCTGAGATAAACGGCCATGAGAATGCCGGGTATGGCTACCATGAGCCCGCACTGGGTGGTGACAAGGGCTTCGGAAATCCCTGCGGCCATGCCCCGCGCATCCCCGGTTCCGGACAGGGCCATGACATCAAAGGTGGCAATCATGCCCGTTACCGTGCCGAGAAGCCCGAAAAGGGGCGCAACGCCCGCCAGGGCCTGGATGAGGGGGATGCCCCGGTTCAGGTCTTTCCGGATGCGGAGCCCGCACTCTTTCAGGATACTGCGATCCAGCACGCAGTGACCGCAGCGACGCTCCCGGAAATCCCGCACAAGCCTCAGGGAAAGGCCCTCTCCCTGGGGCAGGGGCTCTGTGGTCCCAAGGGCCATGCGCACAGCGGTTTCCGGAAGCAGGTCTTTTTTAAGAAGGCTGCGGAAAAAAAAGATACGCTCGAAAATCCTCACCCACATGACGAGGCAGAGCAGGGCCAGGGGCCAGAGAATGCCGCCGCCTGCGGCCAGATGACTTAAAATCTCCTGCATGCCCCCCGTCATCCGGCAAGCCTTCCCTTGCAGCAGGCAGGAAAGCTGCTGTGCTCCCGGGTGAGGATGTTGCAGAGCGCCACGGCCTTTTCCTCCATATCCCCCACAATGTGTTCCACCCGGCGGGTAAGGAAGGTGTGAATGAGGGTAATGGGAATGGCCACAGCCAGACCGAACATGGTGGTGGCCAGGGCTTCGGAAATCCCGCCGGACATCATCCGGGGGTCCCCCGTGCCAAAGAGGGTGATGGTATGGAAGGTGGCAATCATGCCCGTCACCGTTCCCAGAAGGCCGATGAGGGGAGCCACACCCGCCATGACGTTGAGCATGGGAAGAAAACGTTCCAGCCGGGGAAGCTCCCGCAGGATGGCCTCCTGAAGAATGCTTTCCAGGGTCTGACGGTCTTCCTTTCTTCCGGAAAGACCGGCCATGAGGATGTTGAAGACGGGCTTGCCCACACCGGGCCGGACCGTATTTTCGCAGGCTTCCCACTGTTTTTCCGCAGCCAGGGCGTTCACCCGGCCCATGACCTTGTCCGCGTTGGTGTGCACCCGGTTAAGAAACCAGATGCGCTCACAGGTGATGAGAAGGGCCACAAGACCGATGAGGAGAATGGGCCAGACCAGAAAACCACCGCTTTCAATCTGGCTTTTCAGGGTGGTGCGGTGAAGCACCTGCTGAAGGGCCGCACCTCCGGAAATGTCCATGGAAAGGGAGGGACTTAAGCCCTGCATGTAGCTTTCAAGGTTTTTCTGTACGGAGCGGGAAGGTTCCCGGCCCAGCATCTGGAATTTTCCGTTTTCCGGAAGGTAGCGCAAAAAGCCCACTTCCCCCTTTTCCGTGCGGAAGGCTGCGGTAAAGGGGCCGAGAGTAAGGATTTCTGCTGTAACAAGACTTCCGCCCGGCCCGAAAACCTCGCCCTTTTCCAGACGAACAGCCCCGGTATCCGCCATCTCCCCTAGAAATCCTTTGGCAAGGAGATCGAGATCATCAATACCCGCAAAACGTCCGGGATTGAGGATCTCCCGTACAGGGGCCAGTTTTTCCGGATTTTTTGCCGTAAGGGGAGATTCCGTGAGCATGCCGTCCAGCTCCCGCGCTGCGGTGCGCAGGGTTCCGGACACGGCCTTCATGGCCAAAAGGCTGAGATCCCGCTCCCTGCCAAGGCTGATTTTTTCTTTTTCAAGACCGCTGATTTCCGTATCCAGAGCCCTGGTTTCTGCCTGAAGCTGATTCCGGCTCCTTTCCAGCTCCGCAATGCGGCCAAGGAGTTTTCCCCGGTCAGAAAGAACAGCCTCCCGCGCAGCCTGGGCTGCGGCTTCCGCAGCCAGCCTGCTTTCTCTGGCCCTGCGGGAAGCTTCCCGCATGTCCGTTGCAGAAGCAAGACAGGGCGTCAGCAGCAAAACGGCAAGGAGGACCATCCCTCCCAGAAGAGTTCCTTTTTTCATGGCGCTATCCTTCCCAGGGGCAAGACCACCAGTTCCGGCGCCCGTCTGCGGGTCGCCACATCCAGCGTCCGGGCCATGGGCCCTTCCCAGCTTTGTTCGAGACGGATCCAGCGGCCTTCGGCCGGATCATACTGGCCCGTCCGGCCATCCTCGGTTCTGTAGAAAAGGGCAAGACGGCCCACCCGCAGCACCTGGGCTGTCACCTCGCCCTGATCTGTCTGAAGAATTTCCCGCCTCACTTCCGTGGTGAATCCGTAATCCGCCTCAATGCGCAGGGCTTCCAGCACCCGCCTCAGGCGCTCCGCAGGCGGGGCATCGGGGTCCACAAGGAGTCCTTTAAGCATGGAAAGCCGCTGACTGCGCTCTTCTTTCAGAAAAGGCAGATCAAAAGCCACAGCTCCTTCAAGGCGCTGCACCAGGCTCTCCAGCCTGCCATCAAGGTCCTTTTCCAGACGCTGGGCTTCCGCCAGTTCCCGTCTGATTTCAGTTACCTCGCCAGACAGATGGTTCCGGGCGCGGAGCTGGCGGTTCTTCTGCCTTTCCAGATCCTGATGCTCCCGTTCCAGAGCTTCCAGCCGTGAAAGGAGGCGCCCCCTTTCCTCAGCCCAGGATTCCCGGGTTTTCTGGGCCTGGCCTTCGGCAGCCATGGCTTTTTCGTGTTCTGTCAGGGTTTCCCGGATAAGACCGGGGGGGGTATCCGCCCTGGCTGGATCATGGGAGGAAAACGACAGCAGGCCAAGAATCAGGAAGATCGGAATTTTGTATTTTCTACGCATTTTATATGTCTTTTCTAAAAATATTTTGGTGCCAATGGGTTTTTGCCCGACTTATAGACATGCTTTTTTTTAAGGTCAAGGAAAAAATAGCAAGGGCTATATTTTTTAGTCATGACAAAAGACTGCGAAAAGAAGTCTTTTCCGGCACCCTTATTGCATTTTCCATGATTGCCCCCTATCCGGGTTTTTTTGTGTCTTTGATCCCTGTCAGGAACTGTTGCCATGGTATCCGCCCTTTCCCCCAGCACAAGGTTTTCCCAGATCCAGAGCGGAGAAGGATCTTCTCCCAATGGAAAGCAGGAAAGCTATGCCCTGGCAGCGGTGGATGCGCTTTTGAAGAATACGGGCCAATGGCAGCGCTGGCAGCAGATCCGCCAACAAAATGACGAACGCGCCAGAACCCTTGCGGCGCAGATCCTGGAACGCAACAGCCTGATGCAGAAGGCCAGGGAAGGAAGGCCCGTAAGCTGGGAGCATTTTGACGCACTCACCGCAAGGCTTTCAAAGGATGGGATTCATCTGTGGGATCAGAGTGCACTTCTGGCTTCGGGATGGCGGCCAGGGCAGCCGCAGGCCTTTGATCGCGGGGTGGATGCTCTACCTCCACCGCTGAAATCCAATGCGTCTCCTTTCAACGCTCTTTCCCACGAACAACAAGGAGGACTCGGATCCTCTGGGGAAGGCAGGGGGGCTGCTTTTCCATCGGAAAAGGCTGAAGCCAGGGGGGCCTTTCTTCCGGGGTTGTCTTCAGATACCCAAAAGCCCAATACAAGGCCCCTGTCTCCGGGCCTAAGTCCCCTGATTTCCAGCCTTTCTTCCCCTGTTTCTGAAAAACCCGAAGCCCTTGTCCTGCATGTGAACTGGGATCGTTACATTCTGGCTTCAGGCCTGGGAGCCTATGGAAGCCGGGATCAGGTTTTTCTCCCTCTGGGAGGCATGGCTTCCCTTCTGGAGATTCCCATTCGTGTGGATGCATCCCAGGGGTATGCCGAAGGAAGGGTTCAGGGCAAGGCCTTCTACCTGGATGTGAACCAGAGAAATCTCCGTATGGATGGACAACCCATCGCCTTCTCCGAAACCGCCCTTGTGACGGATGGGGAAGATATCCATGTGGATGCCCGGATCCTTAAGGATTGGTTGCCCGTGGATTTTGATTTTGATTATGCAGAGATGGCTGTGACCCTGAGTCCAAGGGAAAAACTCCCCTTTCAGGAGCGCATGGAGCGGCGGCAGCACTGGGGACGTTTTCTTTCACAACGCAGTGGCATGGGGCCTTCGGTGATGGAAGAAAAAACGCCTCCGGCTTCGACCTCCCTGCCCGCCATGGACCTTTCCCTGTCCGCATCCCATAACAGTCAGGAGAATATTCCTTCACAGGCGGGTTATACCCTTTCCGGCGCAGGAAACCTTGCCGATGGCTCTCTGCATTTTTTTGCAAGAGGGAATGAGGGCCATACCCTGCGCCGCCTGGAGACTCGGTTTGAAAAAACCGATACCAGGGGCTCAGGCCCCTTGGCTGCAACGCGCTTTGCCCTTGGGGATGTGGCTTCTCCTTCCCTGCCCATTCTCGGCCGATCCGGCAATGAGCAGGGGGTACTTCTTGAAAACCGATCCCTCTTTCAGGAGCGAGATTTTGACAGCACCCGGTTTGAAGGCAACCTGGCTCCCGGATGGGAGGTGGAACTGTACAGAGGTCACACGCTCATGGATGCGCGTACCGTGGGAGAAGATGGGCGCTATCTTTTTGATGAGGTGGACCTTTACTACGGGAGTAACGATTTCAGGCTGGTGTTTTACGGACCCGAAGGCCAGAAACGGGAAGAAACTCGTCGCATGGATGTGGGCAGCGCCATGTTGCCCAAAGGAGAGTTCGGTTATGCGGCCAGTCTGACCCGGCAGGATACCATTACCTATGCCGAGGATGAGGATGGGATTCCGGATAAGGGGAAGGTCAGGGCCGTAGGGGTTATGGAATATGGGTTGGGAGAGAGGGTCACGCTTTCCGGTGGTTTTGCAACGGATACCCGGATGGATGATCGCCGCACCCGGATCCACGGGGGCCTGGAAACCGCCCTTCCCGGAGCCTCCCTGCGCCTGGATGGGATTCAGGGTCTGGAAGGGGGAAGCGCTCTGCGTTTGTCCGGTCAGACCGGCCTTGGCGATACCCGTATCCGGGCCAGCCAGGAGTTTCAGGACAGGCTGGAGGGGCACCGTGTGGCCAATCCCGTTCGCAGCGTAACGGAACTTTCCCTTTTTGGTGCTTTGGGTACGGAAAAGGGTTTTCGTGTACCTTATACGTTGTCAGGACGCTACACGGACCGGGATCATGGCTACGAGTCGAGGTTGCACCTTCTGAACAGCCTGCGTACCGGGCCTGTATACTGGACCCATGGCCTCACCCATATCCAGAACAGCGGGAATTCCAATCCGGACACCTTGCAGGGAAGCCTCAATGCGTCCACCCGTTTTCAGGATCTGTACCTGCGGGGCCATGGAAATTATCGCCTGGACGGCCAGGAACAGGGGCTGACCCAGGCAGGCCTCACCGCCTCAAAAAATATTGGTAATAACCTGGAAATTCAGGGTAATCTGCAGAAGGCTTTTACGGATGAAAGCCGCACCAGTCTGGATGCCCAGCTCAACTGGCGGCGGGAGAGCATGAGCATCAGTCCCAAAATTTCAGTGGATGATGGTGGCGACTGGAGTGCTTCTTTAAGTATGAACATGGCCCTTGGCCCAGATCCCCACAAAGGGGGGATGCGGCCCCTTCCCCTCAATGCCAGCCACCAGGGCCATGCCGCTGTCCGGGTGTCTGAAGCTTCGGATACCAAGGGGGGGCAGGAAGGTAAGGGCCTTGCGGGGGTTCGGGTTCGGGCTCCACAGGCTGGTGTCTCCGCTGTAACGGATCAGGATGGCATTGCTCTTCTGCTCCTTTCCCCGCACAAAAAAACAGATATTCTGATTGATGAGGAAAGTCTTGAAGATCCAGCCCTCTTTCCCCTGAATTCCGGTGAGGCCATCACGCCCAAACCCGGCGAGGTCAGACCCTTTGCTTTTCCTGTTATCCGTACGGGAGAAATTGATGGGGTCCTTTACGGCGAAAATGCCGCAGGCGAGTCCCTTCCCCTGCGCCAGGCAGAGGTGTTTTTGAAAAATGATAAGGGCGAAATTGTGGACCGGGTTCTTTCGGAATATGATGGCTTTTACCTTTTTGAACGGGTTCCCCCCGGGGAGTACAGGGTCGAGGCTGTGCTTCGGGGAGAAGATGGCAGAGAGATCCGCAGGGATCAGCCTGTACGTGTAGACGCTTCCGGCAGCATTGAAAGTGGTCGGGATTTTGTGCTGACGCGCACGCAAGAGCCTGAGGAATGGGTACTTTTTAATGAAGGAAAGTGGACAGAGCCTGCGCAAGGGGAGAATCGCAGATCCGTCAGACCTGTTTTTGAAGAAAACGAAGTTCTACTGTACCAGCGGGGCAAGTGGTTTTCCGACGTCTCCCAGAAAGACCCAGAAGCGCAAAGGGACTTGCTTACCGAAACAGAGATACTTTTTGAAGCCACTAAAGCCCCTCCTTCTTCCCTGCTCCGAGGGCCTGAATCATGGATCTCAGAGGATCTTCCTGGCCGAGGAATGATGGAAAATGAAGATGTTGTCGTGGAAGAAAGGGTTCTTTTTGAGGCGAAGACCGCCTCACCAGTTTCCGGGTCCGGGAGAAAGGGCGGGTTGGGTGTGCATGCGGGTTCTTATCAGAGCCGTGAAAGGGCCCTCCTGGGCATTGCATGGGCCAGAAGGCAGATGCCTGAGCTGGCGTCTCTTGAAGAGGCCCGTATCCAGCCTGTGGATTTGGGGGAAAAGGGGCGCTGGTACCGTGTCATTCTCGGAGATTTTGAAAACAGGGAGGATGCGGAGAGAATAGCCGCTCAGATGGCGAAAAAAACAGGATACGGTCGGGTTTTTCCCGCTGCTGTGGAGGGGGAAATTTCCGTGCATCTTGCAAGCTTTGCAAAGGGCAGGGACGCAGAAGCAGGCATTCGTCACCTGGAGCAGCGTTTCCGCTCCCTGCTGGGAGAAGAGCTTGCCATGGCAATCTCAAAGGACAGCACGGGCTACCGGGTGCTGGTGCAGAATTTTAAGGAAAAGGAAGGGGCTGAACGTTTCCGTGATGCGGTGGCTGCAGAGGGAGGGTATGCCAGGGTCCTGGAATAGGGCTTGGGAAGAAGGGAGGGCGGATATGAAGAAAAGAGGACAATGAAAGGTTGACTTCAGACCTTTCATTGCCCTCTTTTTTTTAAGGTTCAAGCGTGAGGGGAATTTCCCGGATGAGAGGAGTTCCTTCCTTTTCCCTGTCATATAAGAGCAGGCGGAGGGGGTTGCCGACAGGAGGAAACTCCCCTTTCAGGGGGATCATCACTTCCCTTTCGCCCAAGGGCTGATATACGGCAAATCCTTTCATTTCTCCCACCAGGGAAGTGCCATGGAAAAGGGCGGCATCCATGTATGCGGAACGGTTGCCTTTGGCAAAGATGCGGGTTTTGAAGGCTTTTTTGCCATCAGAAAATGTCTGGGCTTCCAGTCCCTGGGCTTCCAGGCGGACAGCGGTTTCCCCATGACGAATGATGAGAGGGATGGATGTGGCCACAAGAAAACGGAGATCAATCCGGGTTTCTCCCGAGGATTCTGTGGGCTCCGTTTTGTCCGGGGCTTCCGGAGCGGGCATGGGGGAAACCTTGATGTGGGCCCGGTATTCTCCATCCGCCAGTTTTGCGGGTTTTTTCACCATGATGCGTACAGCCTGCATGGCCCCTGGCTCCAGAAGCACCTGCCGGGGAGAAAACCGGATCATCTGAAGGATGGCTTCGGTACGCTCTTTATTTTCTGAGATTTTCAGGTTGCCATATACATCCTGATCCAGAACCTCCGCATCAATGCGGTAGGTTACCGGCCGGTCGTTGGGGTTGATGATACGCAGCGTGGCAGAACGATCCCTTCCTTCAATAACCATGCGCAAGGGAGAAAGAACAACGCCTTTTTCCGCAGCAGCAAGGGCGATGGGAAAAGCAAGGAAAAAAAACAGGCAGGAGATGCAAAGGGCAGATCGCAGCATAAAACCTCTCAAGGGTTTAAAACCGTAATGGAGATGGTCATGGTCCCGCTATAGGTTCCGGAGGCGCCGGGGAGTACATGGAGAACCCCCCCAATATGAAGAAAATGATCCGTCATGTCCAGAGCCACAAGCATCTGGGTGGAATGGGTGTTCATGGAAGTTATGGGGAGCGTGCCCCCGGATCCATTATTCAGGTCCAGCTTTGCAGGAAAAAGGAGCTGTACCTGCTGCCCCAGGGTGTCGGGTCTGTAGCGGATGCGACCACTTCTTCCTCCCGACACCTGACTCCATCCGCTGCCGGTATTCCGGGGTACTGCGGGGCCCATGCTGGCGTCCATGGCAATGGCGTCGGCATAGGGGCTGGCGATGATATGGCCAAAGGAGATATCCTGAACCAGGGCAAAATCCGCAGCAGAGGCTGAAGCCCAGAAAAAACAGCCCAGCAATCCTGCGGCAAAAGTTCGGAGAAAAACCTGGGCGAGCATGGTTTTACTCATAGATGAAGGTGATGGGGACCAAGGTGTTTCTGTAGGTTCCCACCACCTGGCCTGCCCCTACCTGTAAGGCGCCTCCCACAAAAATTTTGTTCGGTCCCGCCGTGGTGATGGCCATGGGAGAGGCCGTGGAGTTGGCGGCAATGTTGTTGATGGTCATGGTTTGAGCTCCCCCCCCAGTTATGGTAATCAGAATGGATCCTGGGTAGGTGATATTGATGTTTGCATCCAGGGTTGTGGTTACATTGATACGCCCGTTATGGCCCCCGCTGACCGATGCGGTTCCTGCGGTGACTGCGGGAAGAACGCCCCCGCCTCCGGAGGCGTCAATGGTAACCGTTGCCGCACTTCCCGCTGCCACAATGGTCCCAAAGTTTAAGGACTGGTCCTGGCTGCCGCTGAGAACCGCCGACTCAATGGTGGCTTCGGCTGTCATGTTCACAGAAGCGGCCTTGGTGTGCTCTGCCCCAAACAATGCACAAGCCATCAGTGCTGTCAGACAAACTGCAAATTTTTTTTTCATGGAACCTCCTTTTTCAGGATACAATGAAACAAGTTGCGCCGCAGCATCTGCGTCTGATGGGTGCGCTGGCAGCATGCAGAGAAAACTTGTCTTGCTGTTACGGTGAAAACCTTACATGCCCTTCCTTCTACGGTATCGGATTCCTGCCATGGGACTTTAGCTTTTGCAGGTCCCAAAAAAGCAAAATCCGTTCCAGATGTAAAAGATATCTTCTGATTGGGATGTTTTTCTTTTTTTGATCCAGGTTTTTTATGGGTATCTTATGGATTTAAAAATGTAAAAAACAGCTTCTTCCAAAGCTTGTTTTCATCCGTTGAAGGGGGGACTTTTTGGACGCAGGGGAAAAAGCTTCCCCTTTTCCAGAAAAAACGACCCTCTGGTCCCAGGGAAAGCCCTGTGCTTGTTTTAATGGTTCATGAAAGAAGTCCTGGAGGAGTGACCCATGGAAAAAACCCTGCCTTCCGATGCCAATCTCATCCTCATCGGTATGCCCGGAGCAGGCAAGAGCACCCTGGGCGTGCTGGTTGCTAAAATCCTTGGCATGGATTTCATGGATACGGACCTTGTGATTCAGTCCAGGGAAGGCTTGCGATTGCATGAAATCATTCGGCAAAAAGGGCTGGATGCCTTCCGGGAGCTGGAAGCCCGGTATGTGGAAGGACTTTTGGTTTCCCGCACCGTCATCGCCACGGGGGGGAGCGTGGTATACAGCCAGAGAGCTATGGAGTCTCTGGCCAGAACGGGATTTATCCTTTATCTCTCCCTTTCCCTGGAAAATCTTTTGCAGCGCCTGGGAAATCTCGATGAGCGGGGGGTTGTGCGCAGACCGGGTCAGGATCTTGCCGCCCTATTTGCAGAGCGTATCCCTCTTTATGAAGCCTGGGCCCATGGGACGCTGGTCTGTGATGGCCTTTCTCCGGAAGCCTGTCTTGAGCAACTAAATTCTCTTTTACCATCCTCCCTGCGAGTGTCAGAAAAATGTCGCTAATGTGGAAAAAGCGTCTCTTCCTTTTCTCCTGCATCCCAAGGCGGTAGGGCTGGTTGTACCCTGCCTGAAAATGCAGATCCCCGCTTCCTTTAAAGGAGGCGGGGATCTGTATCAGGACAGGAAATGGGTTTTGTTTTCAGGGCAGGACGGTAAGTTCCACACGGCGGTTTCGTGCGCGGCCTGCATCCGTATCATTATCCGCAATGGGCTTGTCCGGTCCATAGCCCTTCACGCTGAGACGTTCTGCCCCGATGCCTTCGGCCACAAGGTGATCCCGTACGGCCTTGGCCCTGGCTTCGGAAAGACGAAGGTTGTAGGCGTGGGCACCGCGGCTGTCCGTATGGCCTGCGATTTCAACGCGGATACCGGGGTTCAGGGCCAGCACCTCGGCGACTTCTTCCAGAATATCGTACTGGTGGGACTGGATGGTGGTACTGGAGGTTGTGAAAATAAGACCTTGTATTTCCCAGCATCCCCGCTCATTCACACGGGCGCCTGCGGGGGTATTGGAGCATTCATCAAGATAATCGGGAACACCGTCACCATCGCTGTCAACGGGGCATCCCTGTTCATCCACAACCACGCCTGCGGGGGTATCCGGGCAGGCATCCTGGTAATCGGGAACCCCGTCACCGTCGCTGTCCAGAGGGCAGCCTTTGGCGTCCACAGCCACGCCTGCGGGTGTGCCGGGGCAGTGGTCGAGATAGTCGGGAACCCCATCGCCGTCACTGTCCAGGGGGCAGCCTCTGGCGTCCACAACCACGCCTGCCGGAGTATCCGGGCAGCGATCCTGGGTATCGGGAACGCCGTCCCCGTCGGAATCCAGGACAAGGGGCGGGGTCAGCTTCACAGGCTCAACCGCCTGGGTCCGACCAAAGGTCCATGCCAGACCTGCGTGGGCGGCAAGGTTCCAGTCCATGCCGTCGGGCGGCAGGATGAAGCGGCCATCCATACGAAAGGCCAGATCCTTTACAATGTCCACAAAAAAGCCTGCGCCAGCGTTTACGGCAAAATCCTTGTCACTGCTTTTTCCTTCGGGATCCCGGGTGAGCATTCCAAGGCCTGCGGCTCCATAGGGGCGGAATCCCGTGTCTGGTCTGAAAATGCGCAGGGCATTGGCGGAAATGTGCAGGCCCTTGGTATCAACCTTGGTCTTTTTTTCTTCTGTTGTGACCCCATGAACCATGAGTTCCCCCATCCAGCGGGGAGCAAAACGATACCCAAGGCCCGCGCCTAAGCTTAAGCCCGTATCAAGGTCCTGATCATCGTGGAATTCGTGTACGCCCACCATGGGAGTCACTACGACCTCCTTTTCAAAGGCCCCTGCCTGGGAAAATCCCAGAAGCCCAACCGCAAGGCCAAGCAGGACAATGGGTTTCAGAAGATGATTTTGATGCATAACGCCTCCTTAGGAAAAAAGGGTCCGTGAAAGGGAAGATTTCAGAGCCACGAGGCTATACCTTACTCTCAGTTTGCTTCCTTGGCAAGCGTGATGGCGGGAAATCAGAACATTCCATGCAGGGTCAGGGATGGGGGGTCTTCAGACCAAAAAAGCATTTTTTCAGAAAAGGCCATACAAATTTGTTGATTTTAACCCTTTCCTTGTTTAAAAGCTGAAGCCTCAGAACTTTTTTCCAAGGAGCTTTCATGTCCAGCGTCTCAGAAACCGTCAGAGTTCATCCCCTCACCGCCAATATTGAAGAGGTCACCCTTCTCTATGAGATCTCCAAAGCCCTTGGCGAACATATGGATCTTAAAAAATCCCTTTATACGGTCATGGACATCCTGGCCAACCACGGCAACATGCTCCGGGGAACCATCACCCTCCTGAACCCCGTGACCGGTGAAATCCGCATTGAAGTGGCCCATGGCCTGAGTAAGGGGGCCATGGCCAAGGGAATCTACAAGCTTGGCGAAGGGGTTACAGGATCTGTCATCAAAGATGCAAAACCCATTGCCATTGAAAGAATTTCCCAGGATCCCTCCTTTCTCAACCGGACTTCCGTGCGCAGACCGGACGAGGATTTTTCATTCATCTGTGTTCCCATCAAGGAGGGGGACCATGTGATGGGTGCCTTAAGTACGGACAGGCCCTATCAGCCGGAGTTCAATCTCCAGAGGGGGATGCAGCTTCTTTCCGTCATTGCCACCATGATCGCCCGTCATGTGAGCAATCTTGAGCGTATCCAGATGGAAAAAGAAAGGCTGAAGGCGGAAAACCGCAGGCTTCAGGAAGAACTTGAAAAAAAATACCGATTCACCAACATTGTGGGCAATTCCAACAAAATGCGGGAAGTCTATCAGATGATTTCCCAGGTTTCGAGGAGCAACGCCACGGTGCTGATCCGTGGGGAGTCGGGTACGGGTAAGGAGCTTGTGGCCAATTCCATCCATTACAATTCCAACCGGGCCAACCAGCCCTTTGTGAAGGTCAATTGCGCGGCCCTGCCGGAAAATCTCATTGAAAGCGAGCTTTTCGGCCATGAACGGGGGGCTTTCACCGGTGCCATCAGCCAGAAGAAGGGCAAATTTGAACTGGCCCACAAAGGCACCATTTTTCTTGATGAAATGGGCTCTGTGTCTCCGGATGTGCAGGTCCGGCTATTGCGGGTGTTGCAGGAAAGGGAGTTTGACCGGGTGGGCGGGCACAAGACCATCAAGGTGGATGTGCGGGTGGTGACCGCCACGAACAAGAACCTGGAAAAGGCTGTGGAAGACGGCAGTTTCCGAGGGGATCTCTATTACCGCCTCAATGTCTTTCCCATTTACATGCCGCCTTTGCGGGAGCGTAAAACGGATATTCTGCTCCTTGCCGATCATTTTCTGGAAAAATACGCCAAGGAAAATGAGAAGGACATCAAGCGTTTTTCCACACCTGCCATTGACATGATGATGGGGTATCACTGGCCGGGCAATGTCCGGGAGCTGGAAAACTGCATTGAGCGGGCCGTTCTCCTCTGTGAGGAAGGGGTGATTCACACCTACCATCTGCCCCCTACCCTGCAGACAGGCCTTGAGACGGACAGCCTTCCCCTTCATTCTCTGGAGGAGGCTGTGGCCAAGCTGGAAAAGGACATGCTCATTGACGCTCTGAAAAACACAAGGGGCAATGTCACCCAGGCTGCCACCCTGCTCAAAACCACAGTGCGCAAGTTTTCATATAAGGCCAAGGCCTATGACATTGATTACCGGGAATACCGGTAAGTTTTTTTGCAGCGTAACTATTCAACAAATTTTCCCCTCTCTCTCCGGGAGAGGGGCCAGGAGTGAGGGAAGAAAGCAATAAAAGGTGCCTTGCCCATGGGCTTTTTCTGGTGATTTTAAAAGGCTGTCAAAGTCAGGAGGGCTCTGCTGAATAGTTACTTTCCAGCAAACAAAGAAAAGAAGGGAACCAGAGGTGAAGACCTCCGATTCCCTTTCTTTATGGATGAATCCGGTGGGATTCTGAAATATCCTGATTAGATGTCGTAGTACAGGTGGAACTCATGGGGGTGAGGTCTGCGCCGTACTTCCGTGACTTCCTTTTCCATCTTGTAGGCGATCCACTTGGAGATCACGTCTTCGGTAAAGACATCTCCCTTGAGGAGGAAGGCATGATCCGCCTTGAGCGCATTGAGGGCATCTTCCAGGTCGCCGGGTGCGTTGGGGATGTTGGCCAGCTCTTCGGGCGGCAGATCGTAGATGTTCTTGTCCATGGGATCGCCCGGATCCATTTTGTTCTGGATGCCGTCGATCATGGCCATGAGCAGGGCGGAGAAGGCCATGTATCCGTTGCAGGAGGGATCCGGTGTACGGAACTCAACACGCTTGGCCTTGGGTGAATCATTGCCAATGGGAATGCGGATGGCGGCGGAGCGGTTTCTGCCGGAATAGGCGATGTTGATGGGCGCTTCAAAACCCGGCACCAGACGTTTGTAGGAGTTGGTGGTGGGGTTGGTGATGGCGCAGAGGGCGCGGGCATGCTTCATAATGCCACCGATGGCCCAGAGCCCTTCCTGGGAAAGGCCTGCATAGCGGTTTCCTGCAAAAAGAGGCTTGCCTTCCTTCCAGATGGAGGTGTGGATGTGCATGCCCGAGCCGTTGTCCCCGAAAAGGGGTTTGGGCATGAAGGTTACGGTGTGACCGTTTCTGTAGGCCACATTTTTGAGCACATACTTGAACCAGGCCAGCTGATCGCCCATTTCCAGAAGGGGTTTGAAGCGCATGTCGATTTCGCACTGACCGCCTGTGGCCACTTCATGGTGATGGCACTCCATCTCAATGCCCACATTCTGGAGGGTCAGAAGCATTTCAGAGCGCAGGTCCTGGAGTTTATCCAGGGGAGGCAGGGGGAAATAGCCTTCCTTGGAGCGGGGCTTATAACCCAGGTTGGGGCCTTCATCCCGACCCGTGTTCCAGGTGGCAGACTTGGAGTCAATGCGGTAGAAGGAGGACTGCTGGGTGGATTCATAGCGGATATCGTCAAACACAAAGAACTCGGGTTCCGGTCCCATGAAGCAGACATCGCCGATACCCGTGGATTTCAGGTAGGCTTCCGCCTTGGCCGCGATGTGACGGGGATCCCGGCTGTAGGGTTCCTTGGTGATGGGGTCTGCGATGTTGCCGATGAGCACCAGGGTTGTGTGCTTGAAAAAGGGATCGATCTTGGCTGTTTTGGCATCGGGAATCACCAGCATGTCGGAAGATTCAATACCCTGCCAGCCACGGATGGAAGAGCCGTCAAAGCCAAAGCCGTTTTCAAAGGTGGACTCATCCAGCTCGCTCAGGGGATAGGAGCAGTGCTGCCAGGTGCCGGGGAAATCCATGAAGCGGACATCCACCATTTTCACATTATTTTCCTTGGCAAAGGCCAGAACTTCTTTCGGGGTCATGATACCTCTCCTTATCAATTTCTTTTCTTAGGGTCGGATAGGCGGGAAAACCAGAATTTTTTTTTCCGCCTGTGTTTCTCTGATTCCTGCCAGAACAACCTGACAAACCTGCTTTTTTTTACGCTGTTGCTTTTCTGCCCCAGGACTTCGGGCATCCTTGAGTCATCCATCTGTAAAACCGGATGTTTTCAGATGGCGTCCGCTCCGGTTTCTCCGGTGCGCACCCGCACCACGGTTTCCACGGGCATGACAAAGATCTTGCCATCACCGATTTTGTCCGTCACGGCCGCCTTGCGGATGACCTCCACCACCTCTTCCGCCCTTTCTGCGGGCAGAACGATTTCGATTTTCACCTTGGGAATGAAATCCACCACATATTCCGCTCCCCGGTAGATCTCCTTGTGGCCTTTCTGCCGCCCGTAGCCCTTGACTTCGGAGATGGTCATGCCCTGGATCCCGATTTCATTCAGGGCTTCCTTCACATCATCGAGCTTGAAGGGTTTGATGATGGCCTCAATCTTTTTCATGGACGAGCTCCTTTCTTCAGACATTTTTATGGGCATGCGTTTTTTCTGGCTGACCTTGCCCTGGGGGGATACCGCAGGCAAGGCCTTGAGAATCAGAGGGTGTACCCGACCTCGCTGTGCTGGGAGAGATCCAACCCCTGGAGTTCCTCTTCCGGGCTGACGCGCAGGCCGATGAAGCGGTCAATCAGCTTCAGGATAATCAGCGAACCTACCAGAGAAAACGCAATCACTGCAAGGGCGTCGATGAGCTGAATGCCCAGCTGCGCCGGGTTTCCGTAAAAGAGGCCATTGGCCCCACCGGGGTTGATGGCGAGAGAGGCGAAAAGTCCCGTGGCCAGAGCGCCCCAGAGTCCTCCCACACCGTGGATGGCCACCACATCCAGGGCATCATCGTACCCGAAACGGACTTTCATGCGGATGGCCACGCAGCAGAGTACACCTGCCACAAGTCCGATGATAAGGGCGGACATGGGGCTGACAAAGCCCGCAGCCGGGGTGATGGCCACAAGACCGGCCACAGCGCCGGAGGCTGCGCCTAGAGCCGTGGGCTTGCCATGGCTCTTCCATTCATAGATGAGCCAGGAGAAGGCGGCAGCACCTGCGGCAATCTGGGTGGTCATGAAGGCATTGGCAGCAATGCCGTCTGCGGCCAGGGCGCTGCCCGCATTGAAGCCGAACCAGCCCAGCCAGAGAATACCTGCCCCCATCACGGTCATGGAGACGTTGTGGGGCTGCATGGCTTCCTTGCCCCAGTTTTTACGGGGTTTGATGACAATGGCCGCCGCCAGGGCCGCCACGGCGGAGTTGATGTGGATGACGGTACCGCCTGCAAAGTCCAGGGTGCCATGTTCGCCGATCCAGCCGCCTCCCCATACCCAGTGGCATACGGGCAGGTAGATGAAGGTGGTCCAGAAGAAGGTGAAGACAAGAAAGGCGGAAAAACGGATGCGTTCGGCAAAGGCACCGGTGATCAGCGCCGCTGTGATGACGGCGAACATCAGCTGAAAGGCACAGAAGAGAATGTGGGGAATGGTATCCGAGTAAGGGCCTGCACCCGCATCCACGCCTTTCAGGAAAAGAAATTCCAGGTTGCCGATAAAGCCGCCCACATCCGTGCCAAAGGCCAGGGTGTAGCCGTAGGTCACCCAGATGAGGGAGACCAGTCCAAGACAGATGAAGCTTTGCAAAATGGTGGACAGCACATTGCGTGAACGCACCAGACCGCCGTAGAAAAGGGCAAGGCCTGGGGTCATGAACATGACAAGGGCGGCTGCAATGAGCATGAAAGCAGTATCTCCGGTATCCATCAGACTCTCCTTTTGATTTCGGAAAAAAGGAAAAGGGGTAAGCTGTTTTTTCTGGCCGGGGTCGAACAGCCCATCTTTTTTCTCCTTTTTTACGGGGTTATCGTATCCGGATGGATTCTGAAACCTGGCTCATGCATCGGGCAGAACGTTGCGCACCGTCTGCCGGATCAGGGCTTCCTGCTCCGGTGAATCCATCTTTTCTCCGTCAAAATCCCGGACGTAGAACACATCCACCACCTGATCCACCTTGGTGGCGATCTTGGCGCTTTTCACATCCAGTCTGCACCGGAAAAGCGCGCTGGTCAGCCGGAACAACAGTCCCGGAAAATCGTAGGTGTGCACTTCCACGATGGTGTAGAAGCTGGAACTCTCGTTGTCGATGCGGATTACGGGCGGCTCCACGGGAAGCCCTTTTCTGGAGCGGATCACCGGCGGGCTAGCCGCGATGGAGCCGATCTCAATCCTGCCGCTGAGAAGGTCTGCAAGGTCTTTTCTGGTTTTTTCCCAGACCTCCTCCTCAAACATCTGATCCGGCGGGGGCTTGAGGATAAAAAGATTGGCGGCAGACCCGTCCTTCCAGCCGTAGATGCGGGCATCGAGGATATCAATGCGGTTCAGGGTGAAGGCCCCTGCAGCTCTGGAAAAAAATCCGGGCTTGTCTTCGGCATGGATGAGTACCCTGCGGAGATTGGCGTCCGGGCAACGCTCAATGTGCCAGGCAAAGGGGGTTTCACCCCTTTGCATTCCCAGGCGCAGGTGGGTACGGATGTCCGTCACGGAAAGCTCCAGCAGGTAGGCGGGGGGCATGCCCATGATCAGATTTTTCATGGTTTCCCGCTCGGTCTCTGCGGCTTCTTCCAGAATGCGGCGCTGTTTTTCCTCAATGCGGTCCACGGCTTTCTCGTCGGACAACTCGCCCTTTTCCAGCATTTTTAAAATTTTGAAATAAAGACTGGTGAGAAGGCTGGCCGTCCACTCGTTCCAGGCCTTGGGGCCTGTGGACACGGAATCCGCCACCGTGAGGAGAAAGAGCATGCGCAGGCGTTCCGGATCCCGGATCTTCATGGCGCAGGCGATGACGGTTTCTTCGTCATTGATGTCCCGGCGTGTGGCGGCCTTGATGAGGAAAAGATGTTCCTGAACAAGAAAGACCACCGTATCCACATAGTCCGAGCGCAGACCCAGGCGGCCGAGAATCTCCCGGGTTCGTTCGGCTCCGGCGCTGCTGTGGTCGTTGCTGACTACACCTTTGCCGATGTCATGGAGGAGAGATCCCCAGAGCAGAAGACGCTTGTTTTTGATCTCAAGGAAAGTCTCGTGGTAGAGGGCTCCATGGGTGAGGGAAATCTGGTCAGGGTTTAAGGCGAAACCCGCTGTGGTCTGCACGGTGCGTAAGGAGTGCTTGGCCACGGGATACAGATGGTACTTGTTGTACTGGATGCGGCTGATGATGGAGGCAAACTCCGGGATCAGCCGGGTGAGAAGGCCTGTGGCCTGCATCTCGTTCAGAGGATGGTAATCAAAGGGAGGGGTGGCCATGATTTTTTCAAACATTTTCACCACATCCCTGCGGGCCCGGAGGGAGGCATCCAGAAGGTAGCCCATCTCCCGGACAATGCGTTTGGCCTCTGCGGAAAGGGGCAGGCGTTTGGCTCCGCTTTCCTGGAAGATGGCCACAAGCAGCTCCGGTGTTTTCAGAACGGTCTTGATATCATCAAAACCCAACATGCCTTTATGTACAAGGAGTCCGGGGATTTTTGTATTTTTGTGGTACCTGCGCTTGAGCCCCAGCTTCTGTTCGTGCCCCACCTCATCCAAGAGCATGAGCAGATGCTGCTTGATGAAGTCCATTTCCATGTGAAGGGCACCGAGGAAGCGTTCCACCGCGGTCATTCCGTCCTCTGCGGCAAAGCCCAGGGTTTCGGCAAGACGCATCTGATGCTCAAAGTAAAGCTGATCGCACTTTCTGCCCGTGATGTGGTGCAGGTGGTTGCGCACCTTCCAGATAAAGGCCAGGGCGTTTTTCAGGTGATGGAATTCTTCCCAGGAAAGGTAGCCGTTGTATTCGAGGTCTCTGGGTTCTTTCAGATGAAATTTTACCCGGCCCAGCCAGAGCATGGTGTGGTAATCCCTTAATCCCCCCTGCCCCAGCTTGAGGTTGGGCTCCAGCAGATGGGTGGAATCCCCGAACTGCTCATGGCGTTTGCGGTTGCCCTCCACCAGCCATCCCATGATCTTTTTGGGGTGGGAGGCCACAAAGCGGGCCCGCAGCCTTTCCATGAGCGCCATGAACAGGGGCGACATGCCGCAGATGAAGCGGGCGTCCAGAATGGCCGTGAGCACTTCCAGATCCTGGGAGGCAAGGTGCAGGCATTCATCAATGGAGCGGGTGGCGTGTCCCACTTCAAGGCCGATGTCCCAGAGGGGGTAGACCACCTCCTGGATGAGGGCTTCGGCGGCCTCGGGCACCTCGTTTTCAAAGAGAAAGAGAATATCCACATCGGAATGGATGCACTGCTCCATGCGGCCGTATCCGCCCAGGGCAATGATGGCGTAGGGGTTGCGGTCAATGCCCATGCGGGGTCCCACATCACTGCGGGTGAAACTCTCCCAGAAATAGGCGTCAATGAGGGCGGCGTGGCGGACGAGGAAATCATCGGCCTGACCCTCCAGGTATTCCCGGATCAGCGCCTTGCGCTTTTCCTGTAACACCCGGACTGCGGAAGAATTTTTGGGGGACTCGGTCTTTGTCATGGTCGCATCGCCTTTCTGGCATAAGCTAATAGCAAAGCATGTGCCACAGGATATTTGAAGGCATAATGTATTGAAATTGTATGGATAGTCAAAAACATGGGTTGCGGAATCTTCTGGGGAAAGAATTCAAAAATGTAAGAACGCAGGGCGCAGGGAGTGACATTTTTGTATTTTGAAAAACCAAGCCCTTAAAAAACCTGAAGGACCCGCTTGACCTCTCATGATTCGGGGTATAAGGCAAGCCCCAAAAAGGCATAAAACGTCCAGACCCGGCAGGAGGGCCCGCCTGTTTTATCCGCCGCTTTCCCGAAAACCCAAGGCCGAGGTATTCCATGGAACCCCTTTCCCCTTTCATGCAAACCCAGATTCCGCGTCTCCTGAAGCGTTTCTGTCTTGTCTGCCACGCAGAAGACTGCTGCATGCACTACGCCCTGAAACGGCGTGAGGACGGCGAAGAAATTTCAAAGGAGCTGACCCTTTCCCTGAACGCCTTTTCCCATGAGATCCATGTCAGCAAATTTTATCCGGAACTCTACAGAGAAACCCGCTGCCGGTATCTTTCCGCAGCCTGTCTCTTTCTCATGACCCAGCATTTCGGACATTATTATGGGCTGGACGAGAGCTGGGGGTTGTATCTGGACGCCGAGCCCTCGGTGTTTGAGGAGTTTTACGCAAAACTTCAGGACTTTGATTTTCATACCGAGCAGTCGGTAAAGGTGGGTACCCTGGCCGTGCGTGGCCATTATGTTCCCTTTGAGATTGAAACGGAAACGGTTCAGCTGGTCTGAGGTACAAATTCGTCACCTTGCAGAAAAGGGCGGTCTTCCCGCAAGAGGGAAAACCGCCCTTTTGATTTCATGCAGGCGTTTTATATCCGTTTTTCGGATCAGATCACACCCTGGGCAATCATGGCTTTGGCTACTTTGATGAAGCCTGCGATGTTGGCGCCCTTCACATAGTTGCCTTCATCGCCGAACTGCTTGGCCGCATCCCAGGCATTGTCATGGATGCTCTTCATGATGCCCTTGAGCTTGGCATCCACTTCCTCACGGCTCCAGGAAAGACGCATGGAGTTCTGGGTCATTTCCAGACCGGAGGTGGCAACACCACCGGCATTGGCCGCCTTGCCGGGGCCATAGAGCACCTTGTTGGCCAGGAACACGTCCACGGCTTCCGGTGTGCTGGGCATGTTGGCCCCTTCGGCCACCACCTTGCAGCCGTTTTTCACCAGAATGGCAGCTTCTTCTCCGGAAATTTCGTTCTGGGTGGCGGAGGGGAAGGCGCAGTCCACGGGAACACTCCAGGGACGCTCGCCGGGGGTGAAGGTGGCCTTGGGGTATTTCTTGAGGTATTCCTGAATGCGGCCCCGCTTCACGTTCTTCAGTTCCATGACAAAGGCCAGCTTTTCGGAATCAATGCCGTCGGCATCGTAGATGAAGCCGTTGGAATCGGAGAAGGTCACGGGCTTGGCACCCAGCTCCAGAAGTTTTTCCGCCGTGTACTGGGCCACGTTGCCGGAGCCGGAGATGGAGCAGACTTTGCCTTTGAAGCCGTCGCCCTTCTGGGCCAGCATGTTTTCCGCAAAATACACACATCCGTAGCCCGTGGCTTCGGGGCGGATGAGGGAGCCGCCAAAGGGAATGCCCTTGCCGGTCAGAACGCCGGTGAAGTGGTTCACAATGCGCTTGTACTGGCCGAACATGTAGCCCACCTCGCGACCGCCCACGCCGATATCGCCTGCGGGAACGTCGGTGTCCGGGCCGATGTGGCGGTAGAGTTCGGTCATGAAGCTCTGGCAGAAACGCATGATTTCGCCTTCGCTCTTGCCATGGGGATGGAAGTCGGAACCGCCTTTGCCGCCGCCCATGGGCAGGGTGGTCAGGCTGTTTTTGAAGACCTGCTCAAAGCCCAGAAATTTCAAAATTGAAAGATTTACCGAAGAATGGAAGCGTATCCCGCCCTTGTAGGGTCCGATGGCGCTGTTGAACTGAACCCGGAAGCCCCGGTTCACACAAACCTTGCCCGCATCGTTCACCCAGGGTACCCGGAAAATGATGACCCTTTCTGGTTCCACCATGCGCTCCAGGATGGAATAATCCTGGATCTCGGGCATCTCGGATACAACAGGCTCAAGGCTTTCAAGCACTTCATGCACGGCCTGAAGAAACTCTGGCTCATGGCTGCTTCTGGTTTTGACCTGGTTCAGCACGTCCTGAATATAGGCGTTTCCCATTCCCATCTCCTTTTTGGGCAGATCCCGTCCCGCAGCATCCTGCCGGAACTTCCCCGCCGTTTTATGGTAAATAACGATGTTTAACAGCGGGCGAACCTAACATTTTTGAATTTTTTTGTACAGAATTATGCATTACTTTTTTTGTTGTTGCTTTGCACGAAATGATATTTCAATAAAAAACAATGCTTTATCCCTTTGGCCTCCCTTTTTTTCTGCCTGGTAAAAAAGGCATAAAAAAAGTTCCCCGCAGAAAGAAGCTTCTGCAGGGAACCTCGGGCAGCCTGAAACGCTGTATTTCTGATTCGGGTCCCAGGGACGCAGGACCCGTCAAGCGGTCTTTTTTAAAAACAAAGTCCAAAAAAGGAAGGGTCAACCCATTTCTGCATGAAATTCCTGAAGGCTCTGCACCGCCTCTTTTCCTTCCCTTCTTGCGGCAATCCCCTTTGCCGCAGCCAGGGCCGCCGCCGGAGTGGTGATGTAGGGCACTTTGAAACGGATGGCCGCTTTACGGATATAGGAATCATCGTACTGGCTCTGCCTGCCGGATGGCGTGTTCACCAGAAGCTGGATCTCATTGTTTTTAATGGCATCGGCAATGTGGGGACGGCCTTCGTGGAGCTTGAGGATCAGCTCCGCAGGAATGTCGTTTTCCGTAAGAAAGGCCTGGGAGCCCCGTGTGGCAAGAATCCGGAAACCTAAGGCCTGGAAGAGCCGAGCCGCCTCCAGAACATCCTTTTTATCCTGTTCCGCCACGGTGATGAGCACTGTCCCTTCCAGGGGCAGGGAGGCATTGGCCGCTTCTTCCGCCTTGAAAAAGGCAAGGCCCGGAGAATGGGCAAGGCCCAGCACTTCGCCGGTGGAGCGCATCTCCGGCCCCAGCACGGGATCCACCTCGGGGAACATGGAAAAGGGAAACACCGCCTCCTTGACCCCGAAATGGGAATACACTGCGGGTTTCAGATCCATCTCCCCGATCTTTTCTCCCAGCATGGCCCGAACGGCAAGGCGGGCCATGGGAATGGCGCAGACCTTGGAAACGAGAGGCACGGTGCGGCTGGCCCTGGGGTTGGCTTCGAGAATGAACACCTTGTCATCGGCAATGGCGTACTGGATGTTCATGAGGCCCACAACACCCATTTCCACGGCGATCTTCCGGGTATAGGCTTCGATGGTCTTAACATGGCGCTCAGGGATGGAAACGGGGGGAATCACGCAGGCGGAATCCCCGGAATGCACGCCCGCCATTTCGATATGCTCCATCACCGCAGGCACAAAGGCATTCTGGCCGTCACAGATGGCATCCGCCTCTGCTTCCGTGGCGTTTTCAAGGAAACGGTCAATGAGAATGGGCCGCTCCGGAGAAACATCCACGGCCTTTTGCAGGTACTCCTTGAGGGTGCTTTCATCATGCACCACTTCCATGGCCCGTCCGCCCAGCACATAGGAGGGCCGCACCATGAGGGGATAGCCGATGCGCCCTGCAATGGCGATGGCTTCTTCTTCCGTGGCCGCCATGCCGGAGTCCGGCTGGGGAATGCCGAGGCGCTGCATCATGGCGTTGAAAAGGGCCCGGTCTTCGGCCATGTCGATGGTGGAAGGCGGGGTTCCCAGGATGGGTACGCCTGCGGCCTCCAGCTCCCTTGCGATATTCAGGGGGGTCTGGCCACCGAACTGCACCACAACGCCCTCGCAGCCTTCCTTCTCATAGATGGACAGGACATCTTCCACCGTAAGGGGTTCAAAGTAGAGCTTGTCCGAGGTGTCATAGTCCGTGGATACGGTCTCGGGGTTGCAGTTCACCATAATGGTTTCATACCCCGCATCCTTCAGGGCAAAGGCCGTATGCACACAGCAGTAGTCAAACTCAATGCCCTGGCCGATGCGGTTGGGTCCGCCGCCCAGTACCATCACCTTTTTACGGGAAGAAACGGGTACCGTATCCGTGGCGTGATAGGTGGAGTAATAGTAGGCCGCATTTTCAACCCCGCTTACGGGCACAGCCTCCCATCCGGATTTCAGCCCCAGTTTTCTGCGATGCTCCCGGATTTTTTCTTCCGGAACACCAAGAAGCTTTGCCAGATACCTGTCTGCAAACCCGTCCTTTTTGGCCTGGAGGAGAAGGGAATCGGGCAGAAGCCCGCCCTTATGCGTACGGATTTTTTCTTCGAGATCGAGAAGCTCTTTGATCTGTTGCAGAAACCAGCGCTTCACATGGGTGACCCGGTACAGATCCTCCAGATCCGCCCCCTTGCGCAAGGCCTCATAGAGAATAAAGTACCGTTCGCTGGAAGGCTCCACCAGAAGGGCCATGAGGGCATCCAGGCTCTTTTCATGAAAGTCTTTCGCAAAACCGAGGCCGTAGCGGCCGATCTCCAAGGAACGGATGGCCTTCTGCATGGCTTCCTTGAAGTTTTTTCCAATGCTCATCACCTCACCCACGGCCCGCATCTGGGTACCGAGGCGATCGTGTACGCCGGTAAATTTCTCAAAGGCCCAGCGGGCAAATTTTACCACCACATAGTCACCGGAAGGCGTGTAGCGATCCAGGGTTCCGTCCCGCCAGTAAGGAATCTCGTCCAGGGTGAGGCCTGCGGCCAGCATGGCGGAAACCAGGGCAATGGGAAAACCCGTGGCCTTGGATGCCAGAGCCGAAGATCTGGAGGTGCGGGGGTTGATCTCAATGACCACCACCCGATCCGTTTCCGGATCATGGGCAAACTGCACATTGGTGCCGCCAATGACCTCAATGGCATCCACAATGCGGTAGGCGTAGTCCTGGAGCCTTTCCTGAAGGCTCTTTTCAATGGTGAGCATGGGAGCCGTGCAGAAGGAATCCCCCGTGTGCACGCCCATGGCATCCACGTTCTCAATGAAGCAGACGGTGATCTTCTGGCCCTTGGCATCCCGTACCACTTCCAGCTCCAGCTCTTCCCAGCCCCGCACAGACTCTTCGATGAGCACCTGACGGACGGGGCTGGCCGCCAGTCCCCGGCTGACAATGTTTTCAAATTCTTCCATGTTGTAGGCAAACCCGCCGCCCGTTCCACCCATGGTGTAGGCAGGCCGCACCACCACGGGAAGCCCCATGCGTTCCACCGTGGCCATGGCCTCTTCCAGGGTGGTGACCACCTCGCTTTTTGCGGTTTCAATGCCGATGGTGGTCATGGTTTTCTTAAAGGTGTCCCGATCTTCCCCCCGCTTGATGGCGTCAAGGTTCACGCCAATGACCTTCACCCCGTACTGGGCGAGAATTCCCGCTTCAGCCAGATCCGAAGAGAGGTTGAGGGCCGTCTGGCCGCCGAGGTTGGGCAGAAGGGCGTCGGGCCGCTCTTTTTTGATGATCTCCCGAAGGCTTTCCACGTTGAGGGGCTCAATGTAGGTGGCATCCGCCATGCCGGGATCCGTCATGATGGTGGCGGGATTGGAGTTGACCAATACAATTTTGTATCCCAAAGCCCTGAGGGCCTTGCAGGCCTGGGTGCCGGAATAGTCAAACTCACAGGCCTGACCGATGATGATGGGGCCGGAGCCGATGATGAGAACCTTATGAATATCGTCCCTTTTGGGCATGGGTGTCCTCCTTAGGAAGGGAAAAAGAGAAGAAGCGCCGATTTTTTCGGGCGCAATATGGCAGACTTTCAAAAAATCCGCAAACGCTTCCCTGAACGGATTCGGGCAAAAAAACAAATTGCGCACACAAAAACGCCGGAACCTTTTTTCAAGGTTTCCGGCGTTTTATGCTGTCAAAATAAAGATGGGGAATTATTCCTGGTCCCGCATCTTATACTGCCCTTTGAGGCTGTAGACCTGCTCTGTCCAGATTTTATTGAAGCGTTCCGGATTGGCCGCAGGCGCTTTGATCATGGCGAGAGCCATTTCCCTCTGCTTGTCCGTATTGGAAGGCTTCGTGAAAAGGGTGGTGGCGTGTTTGCTGAAATCCCGGATCATGAAATCAAAGATTTCCTCAATCAGATTATCATCCAGCTCGGGCCAGAATTCACGGGCTTCGAGGATGAGCTGACCATAGGGAACAAGGCAGAAAATCTCGCCAAGAACCAGAAGATAATCAATGTCTTTGGCCTGATTCTTGTCGGGCGTGGCTTCCACCAGGTATTTTTTGAAGCTTTTGATCTGTTCCTTGAAGACGTTCACATTGGGCAGATCCACATTTTTGTAGGCAAGGTTGTAATCATGGAACTGCACCTTGCTGAGACCCGCAGTAGGGCCCTGATCAAAGAGGAAATCGTCATTGACCACATCATCCCGCTTGGGCACCTTGGGGAATTCCGCAGGATTGAAGAGGAAATTGTTCATGAACTTGACGATGAGGGCCATGTTCACATGCACAGTGCCTTCAAGCTTGGGCAGCATGCGGATTTCGTGGGCCGCAATCTCAAAGAAGGGTTCCGCTTCAAAGCCCTTGGCCGCAATGATGTCCCAGAGCATGTTGATCACTTCTTCGCCCTGGGTCGTTACCTTCATCTTCACCATGGGGTTGTAGAGGAGGTAACGGCGGTCATCGGCCTTGGCAGAACGCATATAATCAATGGCCCGTTCGGAAAAGACCTTCATGGCCACAAGGCGGGTGTAGGAATCGGTGAAAAGACGCTTCACATGGGGAAAATCCGTTACAAACTTGCCATAGACGTTGCGGTTGGCCGCATGGTCAATGGCTTCATAGAAGGCATGGGTGGCCATGCCAATGGCACCCCAGCCGAGGTTGAACTTGCACACGTTGATGGTGTTGAGCATGTTGTCCCAGGCTTTAGGGCCGCGCTCCATGATGTCCGCATCGGTGATGGGATAATCGTGCAGCACATATTCGGCCACATAGTTCTGCTCATTGACCGTATTTTTCACACACTCATAATTGGGGTGTTTGGAATTGGCGGCAAAAAAGACATAGTCGTCCGTGCCCGCAACCTTACCGAAGGTGGAGGCAATGGCGCACTCGTTGCCATTACCGATATAGTATTTGTCCCCATTGGCCTTGTAGGTACCGTCTTCCTGAGGGTAGAGCATCATGTCCGAGGAGTAGATGTCTGCCCCATGCTCCTTTTCAGAAAGACCAAAGGCGAACACCTCGCCGTCCTGAAGGAGTTTTGCGGTTTTATGCTTGATTTCCTCGTTGGAGCCCATCCAGATGGGGCCGAGGCCCAGCATAGACACCTGGAAGGTGTACCAGTAGGTGATGCCGTAAAAAGCGGAAATTTCTGCAAAAACGGAGTTTCTGTAGGTGTCCCAGCGGGAGTCTTCCGCACCGTAGCCTGCGGGAGTCATGAGGGTGGCGAGAACCTGCTCTTCCTTCATGAATTTGACGAATTCATGGTTCCAGGTTTTTTCGTGCCAGTCTTTTTTGATGCTTTTGAGGCCCTTGGCTTCAAAGTGGTCAATGATGGCCTGCATCATCTTCCGGGTTTTTTCGTCGGCGTACTTGCGGTTGTGCAGCCTGGGATTAAAGAGGATCATGCGCCAGCTCCCTTTTTGGTGGTGGGTATCCATGGAAAAAGGCCGCCGGATCTGAAAGGCTTGTACACGAACCATATCAGCCCTGAGGCCCCTGGTGAATTCTTTTGCTATCCTAAGGCAAAAAATACCTTGTACGCAAGGAATAAAAGAAAAAAAATTCCCCTCTTCCGTCGCGCCAGAAACAGATCCATAAAATCCCCTCTGGGTCCCCGAGAGGTCCGGGAGATTTCCTAGCGCATGCCCCCGTGACTTTCCTGAAGACGCTTTAAAAAACGACGGAAAAGCCCCTGTTCCTCCGGGCTGAACTCCGCAAGAAAGGCCTGGTGCGCTTCTTCAAAGCGCCGATCCAGCTCCAGAGCCTTTTCCCGGCCCGCTTCCGTGAGGTAGAGGAGTACGGCGCGGCGGTCTTCGGGGCTGCGCTTGCGGGTGATGAGCTGCAAGCCCTCCAGGCGGTCAATGATGCCCGAGACCGTGGCGCTGTCCAGCTGGGTATGCTCTCCCAGCTGCCGGGAGGTCTGTCCTTCTTCACGTCCCAGCAGGATGAGCAGCATGGCCTGCACCGTGGTCACACCCAGATCCGCAATGTAATTTCCCCAGAATCGGTATCCTGCCTGGCTGTTTTTCGCCAGGAGAAACACCACACAATCCTTAAGCTCCATCATTGGCCTTTCATTGTATCGGGCTGGAGGGCTGAGTCCCCTGAAGGGAGTACCCGACACAGGGAAATACGAAAAAAATTCTGTCCACGCGACACGCAGGCAACTCAGA
The DNA here is from genome assembly GCF_034006065.1 of Desulfobotulus sp. Taxonomy (NCBI): domain Bacteria; kingdom Pseudomonadati; phylum Thermodesulfobacteriota; class Desulfobacteria; order Desulfobacterales; family Desulfobacteraceae; genus Desulfobotulus; species Desulfobotulus sp. Next base: position 67,372 of record NZ_JAVETM010000017.1, read on the forward strand.
TCACTCCTTTGCGGGACGAAATTCTCAGAATAAATCACCGTTCATATAAAATGGTGTACACCACCTGTCAATGCTCTTTGCAGAACCAGAAAAAAGGGGCCAAAAAGCACGCTATCGCGCCCTTTCGCCCCTTTTGTTTAAAAAAAATCAGCCTTCCATGGTGGCCTGAACAAACTCCAGGGTGGCCTTCACATTGGGATCAAAGAAGCCGTGAAGCCCTCCCCGCCAGTCCAGCTCCGCAAGCTTGGTGCGGATGCGCTGGGCGGCATCGTATTTCAGGGTATCCTTCATGGTAATGAAAGCCCGACCGGGGTTGTCGATCCAGGTACGGATCACGTCCTTGGCCCTGGGAATGAGCTGGTCGGCTTCCAGCACCTCGTCCACCAGGCCCTGGGCCAAAGCCTTTTCCGGGTTGATCATGTTGCCGAAATACATGACATCCCGGAACTTCTTGTCCGTATCCAGGCCAAAACGCATCACTTCCAGCTCGGCAACGGTAAGGGCCAGCCCCAGCTTGATCTCGCTCATACCCAGCTTGACCTTGGGATGGTTGGTCACAAGGCGATAATCCGAGGCCATGGCCAGAATCATACCCATGGCTGCGGTGTGACCGTTCATGGCGCAGACCACGGGCTTTTTGCAGGTGAAGAAATTCAGCAGGAATTCTTCCTCAAACTCAAAGAACTCCACGGCTGCGGCGTGATCCTTAAAGTTGATGAAGGTGGGCAGGTGGAATCCGCTGGAAAAGAACTTGCCTTCTCCGGTGAGGATGAGTCCCTTGATGGCGTCATCCGTGTTCACTTTTTCCAGCACCACGGCCATTTTTTCCATGGTTTCACGGGTGATGGAGTTGGTTTTTCCGTGGCTTAAGGTCACAATGACAATGCCGTCTTCCAGGCTTTCCTTGAACATGACTGCCTCCTTGAAGGGGGGTATCGGATGGGGGTGTGCGACAATGCGCTTAAAAAGGCTTGCATACTAATCAAAGGCCGAAGGGCTGTCAATATTGGGAAAACCCGGAAGAGGGATAAAGCAGCAAAAGGGGATTCTCTTTTTTATTGCTTTTCAGGAAAAAGCCTTTCAAGGGCCATTTTCACCCATGAAAAGGAAATCCTTTCCTGCTCCAGCCTCAGCGCCTTTCCCATTCTGTCCTGAGAAAGATCCCCATACAGGGCCGCTTCTTCGGGTAAAAGCCGCAGAAGCGGCCTTTTTTCCGGTGCGGCTTCCGTTCCCCAGAAGACTTCATGGGTCAAAAAGGTCTCCCTGTCCATGAGAAAGGAGGCGGCATGGGGAAAATGGGCCCGGAGCTGATCCAGAATGGCAAAGCCGTGGGTGTCCAGATCGCCCCAGTAGTAAAGGTCTGTGTGCTGAAGCCAGGAGGCCGTCTCCAGGGCGGCAAAGCCGTAGCCTGCGCCAAAAAGCACAAGGCTGTCCTTTACGGAGGGAAAGCTTAAGAAATTGATCTCGTTTTCCGTGATAAACACCCGTTTTACCCCAAGGCGGAGCTGGCTGAAATCCTTTGCCGTTAGGGTGATATCCAGATCCGGGTCTTCCCCCAAAGTCTCCATGCAGGAAAAGACAGCAGAGGAGGCATCCAGTATGCGGAAGCGAATCCGCAAAGGTTTTTCGAGAAATCCGTAGCGTCTGCAAAACCCCCCTGCCCCCCTTGCTCCGGCATCCACCGGGGGGACGGGAAGGCTGCTGAGTTCGAGAAGCTCGGAAAGGGTTAGCCTGTGGGCTTCCACAAACTTGCTGTGTACTCCCCGGACATCCATCTGCCGCAGATAAAGCCCCGGATTCGGGTGAAGGGCCATCCAGTCCAGAATTCCCATGAGGCCCGGCCAGTCCGGAAGAAGCTCCAGAGCCTTGAGCGGCCTTTTCCCCAGCCAGTCGAGAAGTTCCGGTCTTGCCCTGCGGGTTTCGTCCAGAAGGGCTCTGAAAAGTGCCACCTCCCTTTCTTTTCCGATCAGACTTACGGCCGCTTCCAGGGAGTCCACCCAGATTTCCTCAGGCATGTCATTGGCTCCCAGGAGCCTGTGCTGCACCCTTCGCCACACGATGCGGTAATGACGGGCATTCTGACGCAGACGGGCCACCCAGTCCCGCAGCTCGGAAAAGTGCGGGGCCATCTCGGAAGCCGAAGGCCCCTTCAGGGGAATGCGCAGGGGAAAAAGGGGCTCCTCCGCCACAAGGCTTGCCAGAATCCGGCCCTGATCCCAGAGCTTCTGAACCCTCTGACGCACATCCCCAAGATCCGTCCATGCCCTGTCCTTTATCGTTTGATCCTTCATGCCCGATGCCGCCTCATTTCTTCCCTGTAGGTCTCAATGGAAAGGTTCCGGAGCTGGGATTTTCTGCCGTCCTCCCGGGTATGCACAAAGCCCACCCCCGCCGTTCACTGGCGGCAAAGACAAACCAGTTGCGCACGTCCGTGACCCTGGCTGTCCAGCGCCGGTCCATCTCGCTCTGACCCTCCCTGCCCCGGAAACGCTCAATCAGCTCTTTCACCTGCAAAAAGCACTGTTCCGCATGGGGATCTTCCGGCTCCGCGCTGAGGCTGCCTTCGGTGCAGGCCCGCAGACCGGCCTGAAAATCCCGGATATCCGCATCCTGGGAAGGTCTGGCTTCCAGAAGAATATAGCGGCCCGGATTGTAATCAATTTTCTTCAAGGACTCACGGAACCACTTCAGATAATACGACCTTTCTCTGGGGAGAATGGTGTTTTTTCCAGAAGCATCTGGTATCTTGCCTCAAGGCCCTCAGAGAGGCTGACCATAAGCATCCAGAAGATTATCCATTAAAAAAACAACTACTTGACAGCTTGAGGGTTGTCAAGTATGAAAATCAGATGACGTTGTGCAGAATCACACAATACTATGTTGAACTTAAAAGAAAGGTATCCCGTGAATCAAATTCATAAAGCATTGCTGATAGCATTCTTAACAATAGCGACGCCATGGAATGTATTGGGAGCTGAAAAAAGTCTTCGGATAACGGAATATGGTCTTTTCCGTGTTGAAATAACCGAAACCATCACGAACCCCAGTAAAATTACAGGCCATCAAAACAATATTCGTCATGTATTGCTTAAAACGACTGACCGCATACCTTTACAACGGGGCGCCAATTTTGGAGTTTCAGTTGTCGTTGATGGTTCTGAGGACAGTAGAGAATGGACACTACGTCGAGTTATCCGTTTCCCATATCCAGGACTACGAGATCCCAAAACGGGGAAAACACACCCTTATGACGAACGCTTAGTCACCGTACAGCCTGGCACAGATGGCACGGTTTCATTTACTTTCGATCACGAGTGGGAAATGGTTCCAGGAAGATGGGCAATTGAGTTTTGGGATGGAGAAAAGAAAATTGCCGAGAAGGTTTTTACAGTCACAACGTACTAAGGCTATGGAACTGCCCAACGCTTTATGCAACTAAGTGACAGAGCACTCCGTAATAGAAAAAGAGTTTTATTTTTTTGTTGTTCATATGCAGAGATTCAAATTTCATTCGATCATATGGCTCCAGTATTCGGATAACGCCCTCGTGCAACAAGACCATCAAAGTCCCTACTCGAAAAAAAGGATGGTTAACAAAAATAAAACAAACATTTAAAGCAAAAAGAAGCCCCTTTTTTCTTACAAATCAAAACGCCCGCAACAAGCTGCGGGCGTTTTGATTCAAGTAATTAAAGGTCAAATAACTTCATCGATTTCAGAGTATTCTCCTTCTACCTGGAGGGTAATCGTCATCGGTTTTGAGGTACGATTGCGCCAGAACCAACCGTGCTTTCCGTCAAACTCAGCTACAAGCTCCCCTTCTTCACGCTGGGAGCGCCCTTTCTGCCAACTCTTGTAATCAATCTTGTACTTGACGGAATCGGAATGACCGTCAAAATTGACGGCAGCCCCGTCCGTGTACCAGACATAACGTGCCCGCTCCCCCTTGTTCAATGTCAGCTTGATTTCTTTACCCTCGTTGGGGGCCAAGGTTAATTCCAGGCTGTCCTTCCGCAGGGCGGTGACCGTCTCAGCCGGTTTCTGTACAATGTTTTGAGTTGCTTGAGCGAGTTCTGTGGCAGCGAGCTCCCCGGTGCTCTGCGCCACTACTTCCTGCGCCACTGCTTCCTGCGCCACTGCTTCCTGCGCCGCTACTTCCTGCGCCGCTGCTTCCTGCGCCAGGGAAATTTTGATTTCCCCCATTTTGGTCAGCCCCAGAACCTTGCCGATCCCGGTTGGGTCGATGCCATACTCAGCTGGCAAAATGGCGCTTACCAGAAGGAAAACGGCCACCACGGCGGCCACGATGGTGGACTTGATGAGCTTTGCGCTTGACGGCAGATCCTTTAAATTTGGTGCATGCTGCATGATTTTATATCCTTTTCTTATCTGAAAGTATTTGTTTCATGATTTAGGAGACAAAATAGCCGGTCAACTGATATCCCACGAGAAGAAAACCTCCTGTCATGAGCAGTACGTTGGCACCATAGGCATGACGCATGAATCCCTTAGTACGCCGCCAGTATCCCATGGCAATGAGGATCAGACCCAGGGCCATAAGCTGCCCCAGCTCCACACCCACATTGAAGGCGACCAGATTCGTCACCAGACCATCGGCGGAAACTTTATATTCAAGAATCTTGGTGGCCAGGCCAAACCCGTGAAAAAGTCCGAAGATCAGCGTAGCCAACTTGGTGTTGGGCTGAAAACCGAACCAGCGCTGGTACGCCCCCATGTTGTCCAGTGCCTTGTAAACGATGGACAAACCAATGATAGCATCTATGAGATAGGCGCTGACGCTGACGTTCATCAGAACCCCGGCGATCAGCGTCACCGAGTGTCCCACAGCGAAGAGAGTGACGTAAATGCCAATGTCCTTGAGGCGATATAAAAAGAAGATAACCCCAAAGAGAAAGAGGATGTGATCATACCCGGTGACCATGTGCTTGGCCCCGAGATAAATAAACGGCAGAGTCATGGCACCGCTGATTTCCTGAATATATCCTTTGTCACCTGCTGTCACACCGTGGGCGAGTGCATCGACCGCACCAAGCAAGACAAGCGCCAACAGTACAAAGCACCACGTCAGGCCGCCCCCGACTAAGTGGGTATCGAATTTTTTCATAGCGTTCCTTTTGAGAAACATTTATTTGGAAGAATAAAATGAAAAGATCAGGCAAGACTATCAGATAACAGGTGGGGCGCGAGCGGGTGTGCAACCGTCAATCCAAACCTTGCTGACCCCCATGACATAGGGTGCGTGGATAGTGCTGACTTCTGGAGTGAGAATAGCGGTGTCCCGAGCACAGATTGCTGCGGGCATCTTTAATTTACTATCGTCATCCGCCTTGCCTCGAAAAGTTTTCCAGCCGGTCTGATATTTATACAAATGTGCGGTTTTATCGGGCAGATCGTGACTGTGTTCACCGTGTGATTTTGCATCATTATAATTTCCATCCAGGAGCCGGAGCACCAAAACGTGGGAACCGAAAGCACGCTCAGCGTCTTCAGAACCATGTTGGTGATGTACATGGGAAGACTGCCTGAGTGGCACACACAGGAAGACCACCAGCAACAACAGCGCCAGGAAATGTTTTGTTCTCATATGTCGAAACAAAAGAGTCATGATATCCAAATTACTATTTCAACTGACAAACCGGCATCAGCTCTGACTACAAGCGCAAAGCTGATTGGTACAGTTATGAATCTCAATTGTCGTGTGTTTTAAGCTGGCGATATGTGAAAGTCGAGAGCAATAATCGGATGGGGTTCTGCTTTCTTTTGTCACTACTGTAATCGTCGCTGCAAAATCATTTGAATTAAGTGGCCAGATGTGAAGATCCCCAACCACACTGTCTCCGTCAGACTGAATAGCAGTGACTACCGCTTCATGGACATCTTTGTTGCCGTTACCGTCAAGCAATATGAAAGCGCTGCTGCGAAGCAATCCCCACGCCCATTTTGCAATCAGGACACCACCGACAATCCCCATAACAGGATCGAGAAACACCCATCCGAAATATTTACCCGTTACAAGGGCGACTATTGCAAGAACAGAAGTCAATGCGTCCGCAACCACGTGTAAATAGGCGGCCCGAAGATTATGATCGTGGTGATGGTGATGGTGGTGATCATGGTCATGATGATGGCTATGGTCGTGATGATGCTCATCTTTTCCATGAAGCATCCATATGCTGAGAATATTTACCGCAAGCCCAAGAATTGCGACAAGAATGGCTTCATCAAAAGCGATGGATACAGGATGAATGAAACGCTCAACCGACTCGACCATCATATAAATCGCAGTGCCACCCAGAAATAATGCACTTGTGTAGGCAGAGAGAATGCCAAATTTTCCGGTTCCAAAACCAAATTTTGAAGAACCTGAAAACCTTCTTGCCATAATATATGAAAAATAAGTAATCCCCAGCGCAAAGGCATGGGTTCCCATATGCCAGCCGTCTGCCAAAAGAGCCATTGATCCGGTAAGAACCCCGGCAATAATTTCACCACACATCATGAATCCGGTCAGAATTATAACTTGCAGTGTTCTCTTTTCATTCTCCTGGGTAACGCCATTGAAATTATGTTCATGGCGTATCTGCTTCAACATTTCCTCATGCATAATACAAAACCTTTAAATAGTTATGGGTTTTTACATTATCTGATTTTTCCAAGATGCTCGACCAGTTCATCGATAAGCTGGTCGCTATTACCATCCTGAATGCTTGCATTTTGTATGCAGCCTTTGATGTGGTCACCGACGATTTGAGTCCAGACACCTCGAATGGCACCTGAAACGGAAACCACCTGCCGAAGAACTTCGATACAGTCACGATCGTTCTCTATCATGCCGGACAATCCCCGTATCTGACCTTCAATCCGATTTAGTCGCTTAATCAATCTTTCTTTGTCCTGATCTGTTCCACAAAGAGCCATGCATTTTCCCTCTCAAGAGCCGTCAAGTAGTGCATACCCCTATGCCCTATATTTCGGCATAATGTCAAACGGTTTTTGTAACAACAGGTAACCACAGGACACCCATTCCAAAAACCCATATCTTTTCTTTTAAAAATAAAATCCTACTATATGTTTTCGGATTAAAGACCATTTTCTGGATCAGATGGGTATCCCCATCAGTGCCGGGACGATCTACAATTTTAACCAGGATGCCTACCGTCCCAGAGCTTCTGAACCCTCTGACGCACATCCCCAAGATCCGTCCATGCCCTGTCCTTTATCGTTTAATCCTTCATGCCCGATGCCGCTTCATTTCTTCCCGGTAGGTCTCAATGGAAAGGTTCCGGAGCTGGGATTTTCTGCCGTCCTCCCGGGTATGCACAAAGCCCACACCCGCCACAAAGGGTTCAATCACATGGATTTTCTGTAAAGGGGTCACAATGAGGAGCTGGAGGTTGAGCTGGGCAAAGAGGGTGAGACCGTAGGTGGCGGACTCATCGGAGCCCCGGCCAAAGGCCTCGTCAATCACCACAAAATGGAAGGAGCGGGAACGGGCCGCCCCCCATTCCAGACCAAACTGATAGGCAAGGCTTGCGGCCAGAACCGTATAGGCCAGCTTTTCCTTCTGACCGCCGGATTTGCCACCGGAATCCGCATAGTGTTCATGCTCGCTGTGATCCGCCTTCCAGCGTTCACTGGCGGCAAAGGCAAACCAGTTGCGCACGTCCGTGACCCTGGCTGTCCAGCGCCGATCCATCTCGCTCTGGCCCTCCCTGCCCCGGAAACGTTCGATCAGCTCTTTCACCTGCAAAAAGCGCTGTTCCGCATGGGGATCTTCCGGCTCCGCGCTGAGGCTGCCTTCGGTGCAGGCCCGCAGACCGGCCTGAAAATCCCGGATATCCGCATCCTGGGAAGGTCTGGCTTCCAGAAGGATATAGCGGCCCGGATTGTAATCAATTTTCTTCAAGGACTCGTTGAGCCGGTCCAGCCTCTCCCGGATGATTTCCCGCTCCCGGGCCAGCTGGGACTGAAACTGGGCCACCTCCCGGAGGG
>NZ_JAVETM010000055.1:0-15563 GCF_034006065.1 Desulfobotulus sp.
TGCGGATCTTGAAAACCGTATCCCCCTTCTTGAAAAAGAAGGCCTCACCCTGCACAAAAATGTGGTGGCTCTCTCCCGTGATCTTTCCAGAAAACGGGAAAACGCAGCCGCCAGCCTCAGTCGTGCTGTGGAAAAGGAGCTTGCCGAACTCTGCATGCCGGACACCCGCTTCCGGGTGGCCCTCCTGCCCCTGGAGGCAGGATCTTCCCCCTGGCTTCAGGATCAGGGACGGGGCCTTCAGGAAGAGGGAACAGAAAGCGCCCAGTTCTGCATGGCACCCAATGTGGGAGAAACGGAAAACCCCTTAAGCAAAATTGCCTCCGGCGGCGAGCTGTCCCGGACGGTCCTGGCCTTAAAGGCCATACTGGCCCGTAACGAGGCGGTGAGTACCATCATCTTTGATGAGGCGGATGCGGGTATCGGCGGGTCCGTGGCCGAGGCCGTGGGCCGCAAGATGCAGGCCCTGGCCCAAAACCAGCAGGTCATCTGCATCACCCATCTGCCCCAGATCGCCAAATTCGGCCAGCACCATTTTCACATTGCCAAGGCCGTGGAAGGCGGCAGAACCCGCACCCGGATCACCCATCTTTCCCAGGAGAAAAGGGCAGAAGAACTGGCTCGCATGCTGGGCGGGGCCGCCATTTCCGAAACCACCCTGGCCCATGCCAAGGAGCTGCTCCGGGAAGCCAGGGCTTGACAAAAAGGGAGGCTCCCCCTAGGGATTCATTCCGGACGACTGCAAAACCCTGGGTCTTAAGCCCATCCGAATTTGAATTTTTCATCTAAGGAGTTTGATATGCCCATCTATGAATTCAGATGCCTTGAATGCAAGGATCTTTTTGAGCTTCTCCTGCTCAAAGCCGGTGAAGAGGACGAGCTGAAATGTCCCCACTGCGGCGCCCAGCACTTTGAGCGGGTCATGAGCGCCACCACCTATGCCATGGCAGCAGGTCCCGGCAGCGGACCTGGCGGAAAAAATGTGGGAGTGAGCAAGCAGGAACGCACCTGTTCCAGCGGCTCCTGCTCCACCTACACCATCGCAGGCCACGAGTAGACACAAAAGAAGTCTTTTTGAACGACAAGGGCCGTAAGCTCCCCAGGAGCTTGCGGCCCTCATTTTTATCCTTTTGTCTCCGTGCGGGGCTAAAACTTCAGACCCAGCTCCACAAAGGGCCCGGAAAAGGTGGTATCAATGCGAACGCCCGACTCGTCAATGTCAATGAGTTCATGACGCCATCCGCCCGCCACAAAAAGAGAACCCAGCATGGGCAGGCCAAAAAAATTATAACGGACACGTCCCAGGGCGGAAACAATCTGATTATCCCCTATGGAAAGCCCCCTGAGTTCCGCTTCAAGCCCCAGAGCATCAATGGGTTCAAAACGGGCGGCAAGGTAGGCCATGGGAATGGGTACGTTCACACTTTTTCTGCCGTTTATGCCGGTTGTCGGCTGGTTGAGAGAGGCTTCCAGCTGGTAAAAACGCACATTGATCCCGAAATCCACTCCAAGGGTGCCCAGAGAGGCAAGGCCTAAAAAGGGAATACCATAGTAAAGCGCCACATCCAGCTGATCCATCTTCAGCGTGGAGCTGTAAGGCACATTGGCGCTGAACGTTTTGCCCGCAAAGTTGAAATCATTTTTAAAACTTCCCGTTCCCGTGAATTCCATGGGCGTCGCCATAACCGCGATATTGGGGATAATCAGGGGCATATCAATTTTCAAACGCCCGGCAGGCCGATTTTCCGTGTCATATCCCAGATCTTTTTCGAGATCGAGCTTTGCTCCGGTCAAGCCACCGAGGGTCACGCCCATGTCGCCGGATGGCTTCTGCATCCATCCGCCCACAGCCACCTCCGCCTCAAGCAGGGGAAGGGCCAGCAGGGAAGAGGGCAAAAGCAAACCGCACAAAAGAGCCGCTCCAACAAACAATCTCCGCATCACAATCACCTCCGTATCCACAATTGTTGATTCCGTTAAGGGCCCATGGGGTGTCTGCCATCATGCCCCAATTCCCCCTTCACATCCTTCACCTTCAACCGTTCCGGTCAGACGCATGCCCGATGACAGCGTCCATCAGGGCTGAAAAAACCGCTTTTCCCTCCAGATCTCCTTTTTTTTCTCCGGAAAGCAGAGATCGGATTGCTCCATGGGTTTCAGAATCCTTGGCATCCAAAGGCCCTTTCACCTCTGCAAGGCGCAGGCTGTCCCGAGAAAAGGCCACCAGATTCCGGATTCCCCCTTCCTGATCCTTCAGACAGCGCAACCACCAACCCGGCTTCTCCCATGGTGCAGGCGCGCCGGAAAGCCCCAGAAGTTCCGCAAAAAGCCGCAAAACCGTCTCCACACCTTCCGCATCTTCAATTTCCAGGGCCACAGCCCCGTCATCCGCAAGGGCTGAAATGTCCTGGGGCGTCCAGGAAAGATCCAGAAAACCCAGGGCATGGCGCTGGAGAAAATCCAGGGTTTTTTCCCTGCGACTGACCAATACATCGCTGTCCGAAAGAATTTTCCGCGCATTGCGCAAGCTGATCATTTCCTTGACAGTGGGACTTTTTCTCAAGGCCACATCCTCCAGGGTGGTACGATAACGGCCAAGGCCATTGTCCACCACCACAAGGTCCGGAGCCTCGCCCTTCACCTCCCGCATCCAGATTTCAAGATCCCGGATCTTATGGGAGACATAAGCGCCTTCAGCAAGCAGTCTCCGCAGATTTTCCCGGTCCACGGTTCCCGTATCCGCCTCCAGAGAGCGTCTGATTTTACGGACCTGCTCATCCAGGGCCATCTTTTTCAAAAGGGATTCCCGGAACGTCATGGGCTCTCCTTTACCCAGAAAATTCTGGAGCTGCGGGGTAATGGGCAGGGTTTCTGCTATGGATAAAAAACACAATGCCACCATGATAAGGGAAAAAACCCGCTTTGCAAAGCCCGAACTCAGGAGTAAAAACCATGCCCAAATTCTTGACCCCTTCCATCCCAAAGCGTATATTTCCTCACTTATCCTTCCGCTGGCTCTGAAGCTCGCGGAAGCGTCCTCAGCCAGGGCAGACCGCATCTATTTTGCCATGGAAAAATTTTTATTTTTTCTGGCTTTCATTTTATACGGATATCCACCCAAAGGTAAAAAAGGAAATTCCATGAGCGAAACCGTCAGGCTGATCATTGAAGGCAAGGAATACGAGCTTCCCGTCATTATCGGCTCAGAAGGCGAAAAAGCCTTTGACATCACCGCCCTGCGCCGGAAAACCGGATACATCACCTATGATCCCGGTTTTGGAAACACGGGCAGCTGCGCCTCCGCCATCACCTTTATGGACGGTGAAAAGGGAATTCTGCGCTACCGGGGCATTCCCATCGAAGACCTTGCCGAAAACGCCACCTTCATTGAAACCGCCTTTCTGCTCATCAACGGGCACCTGCCTTCCCTTTCAGAGCTGAATCAGACCCGGGTTCTGCTCAACGATTCTTCCATGCTGCACGAGAGCATGCAGGTTTTCTTCCAGAACTTCCCCCAGGCCTCCCATCCCATGGGCATTCTTTCCGCCATGATCATGGCCCTCCGCAGCTTCTATCCGGACATGGGTACAGAAGAGGACATCCACACCCATTTTCTCTATCTGATCTCCAAGGTGCGCACCATGGCCGCCATGTCCTACCGCATGTCCAGGGGGGAAAAGGTGGTCTACCCCAGGCACGACCTTTCCTACTGCGCCAACTTCCTCAACATGATGTTCGACAGCCCGGTACACCCCTATATTGTGGATGAGGATCTCGTGAAAGCCATGAACGTCTTTCTCATTCTCCATGCGGACCACGAGCAGAACTGCTCCACCGCAGCGGTCCGACTGGTGGGGTCCAGCCGCGCGCCCCTGTATGCCTCCATCGCCGCAGGGGTTTCCGCCCTCTGGGGTCCCCTCCATGGCGGAGCCAACCAGGCGGTGATTGAGATGCTGGAAAAAATCCATAAGGATGGCGCCACCATTGACGAGGTGATCCGCAGGGCGAAAGACAGAAACGATCCTTTCCGGCTCATGGGCTTTGGTCACCGCATCTACAAAACCTATGATCCCAGGGCCAAGATCATCAAAAAAATGTGCGACAAGGTGCTGGGAAAACTCAAGATAGAAGATCCCCTCCTTGATATTGCCAAACGCTTAGAGGAAGTGGCGCTCACGGACGCCTATTTCATTGATCACAACCTCTATCCCAACGTGGACTTCTACTCCGGCATTGTGCTGCGGGCCATGCGCATTCCCACCAACATGTTCACCGTCATGTTCGCCATCGGCCGCCTTCCCGGATGGATCGCCCAGTGGAAGGAAAGCATGGAAGATCCCTCCCGCCGCATCAGCCGTCCGCGGCAGATTTATACGGGCCTCACGGAAAGCGCCTGGGTTCCCATGGACCAGCGCTGATCCTTAAAAACAACAATCCTGGGGGCAACTGCGCCCCCCTTTTGCCCCATTGAAAAAGCCCGTCTGACGCTCCTGTGGAACGCCGACGGGCTTTTCTTTATGAATGACTTTTCCGTTCCGCCTAACGGGCCCTTGGCAGAAAGAGGTTCAGCAATACCCCAAAAATGGCCGCAAGGCCGATGCCCTCCAGGGAAAACTGACCCGCAGAAAAGGTCATGCCACCGATGCCGAACACAAGAATCAGGGCCACAATGGCAAGGTTACGGTTTTGCATCAGATCCACGCCGGAACGCACAAGGCTGTTCAGCCCCACCACCATAATGGCTCCGAAAAGCAGCAGCATGATGCCCCCCATCACCACGGCGGGAATGGTGGCGAGCAGAGCTCCCAGTTTTCCCACAAAGGCAAGGAGGATGGCAATGATCGCAGCCCACGTCATGACACCGGCATTCCGGGCGCCCGTGAGGGCCACAGCGCCGGTCACCTCGGAATAGGTGGTATTGGGAGGTCCGCCGAGAAAGGAGGCAAAACTCGTGGCAAGACCATCGCCCAGCATGGTGTTTTCAATGCCCGGATCCTTCAGATAATCCTTGCCCGTAATGGCGCCGATGGCCAGCACATCCCCGAAATGCTCGATGGCCGGTGCGATGGCCACAGGAATGATAAAGAGAATGGCCGCCAGATGAAACTCCGGGGTGGTGAAGGAGGGAACGGCAAACCAGGGGGCATTGAGTACCGGCGAGAAATCCACCAGCCCGTAAAAAAGAGCCAGACCATAGCCCACCACAATACCGCAGAAAATGGGAATAAGCCGGAACATGCCCCGGCCGAGGAGGGAGACCAGCACCGTGGTTGCCAGGGCTGCCATGGAAACGGTCAGGGCCGTTCCCCTGGGCACAATGGCGTCGGGATTGGCCACACCCGTTGCCATCTGCACGGCAATGGGGGCAAGAATCAGACCGATCACCATGATCACAGGCCCCGTTACCACAGGAGGCAGCAGACGGGTCAGAATCTTCACCCCCTGCCAGCGGATCAGGAGGCTTAAAAGAACATAGACGCCCCCGGCGGCCACAAGTCCGCCCATGGTAGCGGCAAGCCCCCACTGGCCCACGCCGATGGAAATGGGCGCGATGAAGGCAAAGGACGAGGCCAGAAAAACCGGCACCTTGCCCCGGGTGACAAGCTGAAAAATCAGGGTTCCGGCCCCTGCGGTGAAAAGGGCCACATTGGGGTCAAGGCCCGTGAGCAGGGGCACAAGCACGAGGGCCCCAAAGGCCACAAAAAGCATCTGTCCGCCCACAAGGGCGTCTTTGGCCTGAAATCGATAGGCCTGGGAATCATTCTCCTGCATAAAATCTCCTTGGGGAAAACATGACATGGGGACTTAGGACCCAGAGCAGGGCCAGAGGTTGATGGTCAGAATTCTATTTGGTTCCGAAAATTTTATCCCCCGCATCTCCAAGACCGGGCAGGATGTACCCCTTGCTGTTCAGGCGCTCATCCACCGCCGCCACATAGACATCCACATCCGGGTGGGCCGCTTCCAGACGTTTGAGGCCTTCGGGAGCGGCAACAAGGAAAAGCCCCCGGATCTGGGTGCATCCGGCTTCCTTTAAAAGATGGACGGTCTCCACCAGAGTTCCCCCCGTGGCCAGCATGGGATCAAGGATCAGGGCCATGCGCTTGTCCATGTCCGAAGCCAGCTTCACATAGTAGCGCACGGGCTCCAGGGTCTCCTCATTGCGGTAAAGCCCCACCACGCTGACCTTGGCCGAAGGAATCATATCAAGAACCCCATCCATCATACCAAGTCCTGCACGCAGAATGGGAACAACGGTAATCTTCTTGCCCTTGATCTGCTCCACCCGCACAGGCCCGGCCCAGCCCTCCACCTCCACGGTTTCGGTTTCAAGGTCCTTTGTCGCCTCATAGGTGAGAAGCCTTGCCAGTTCATTGGCAATGGCCCGAAAATTCTTGGTGGCAAGATCATTCTGACGTAAAAGTCCGAGCTTATGCCGGATCAGGGGATGATCCGCAACATGGACAGCCATGGAAACCTCCTTTGAAAAAAAACAAAAAGATGGAAAAAAACAGGCAGAAAGGTCGCAGGGATCTGCGCAAAACCGCAGGTATCCGCTTTCAAATCCATGGATTTTATTGCCTTTTCAAGCTTTGAATCCGCAACACATTAAAGGATGCCAGTCCATCGGTCAAGCCCAAAGCCATGGGCCGGAAAGGGCCTTGCCCGCCCCTGCCCAAGGTGTTACAAGCCAGACAGACAGCAGGCCCCATCCTTAATAGGAATTCTGCTCTGCGGAAGCCGCCCGGTCTGGCCTGCTCAGCCCCAAACCCAGCCCTTTCGCCCGAAAAAGGACCTTTTTTCCGCCATCGACCCGCAGACAGCAAGCCCCTTTACGGATATCCCATGCACCCAGATCCAGCCTTCATTTCCGTTGCCGTAGATGCTCCACTTTTCCCCGCCCTCACCTATGGGGTTCCCGAAGCCCTGCGCCCACAGGTTCAGATCGGCCTCAGGGTGCTGACGCCTCTGGGACATCGCACGGTAACCGGCTATATTCTGGGGCCCTCGGCCCCGCCCCAGGGCATGAAAATCCTTGATATTCTTGAAATCCTTGATGAAGCGCCCCTTTTTCCTCCGGAACACCTGCCCTTTTACCAGCGCATGGCCGCCTATTATCACCATCCCCTGGGGGAAACCCTGGCAACGGCCCTGCCTTCGGGCCTCAACCTCTCCGACCGCAGGATGTACAGCCTCACCGAGTCCGGAAAAAATCACCTGGAAAGCCATCCCCTTCGGGAGATTCTCCGCATGCTGGTGAGAGCGCCGCAGCCCCTGCCCCGCATCCGGCTTCAGGGCGAGGCGGTCAGTGCCAGGCAGATGGCCCTTCTCTGTGAAGAAGGCCTTGTGGAAATGCTTCGGGTTTTCAGCCAGAAGGAGGCAAAGGCCAAAACCCGCAAAGCCTACGCCGTTTCCAAAGAAACAGGCCCTCCCCTTTCCATCACCGCCAAACG
Organism: Desulfobotulus sp.; assembly: GCF_034006065.1. Classification (NCBI taxonomy): domain Bacteria; kingdom Pseudomonadati; phylum Thermodesulfobacteriota; class Desulfobacteria; order Desulfobacterales; family Desulfobacteraceae; genus Desulfobotulus; species Desulfobotulus sp. The sequence continues at coordinate 7,452 of NZ_JAVETM010000055.1, forward strand.
CCTTGCTCTCTGGGAGTGGCTCCGGGAAAACGGACCTGCGGACACCTCCCGCATCCAGACAGCCATTCCCCAGGCCACGGCCAGCCTGCGCTGGCTCATCGAAAAGGGCCTTGTCACGGAAAAAGAGCACCGCATCTTCCGCGATCCCCTGGGAGATCCCGTGGAAGAAGACAGCCCGCCCCTTCTCAATGAGGAGCAGACTGCGGTGGTGGATCAGCTTCTTTCCCGGATGTCGGGAGGCTTTCACCGTTTTCTACTCCACGGCGTCACGGGGTCCGGAAAGACGGAAGTCTACCTGCGCCTTGTGGAGGACTGTCTGGAAAGAAAAAAATCCGCCATTGTCCTGGTGCCGGAAATCGCCCTCATCTCCCAGATTGCGGGCCGCTTCCGGGCCCGTTTCGGCGAGAAGGTGGCGGTGCTGCACAGTGGACTTTCCAAGGGAGAAAGGCTGGATCAGTGGGAAAGGATTCTCTGGGGCGAGATGCCCGTGGTCATCGGGGCCCGATCTGCGGTTTTCGCTCCTCTGGTGAAACCGGGAATTCTCATTGTGGATGAAGAGCACGACGGCTCCTACAAACAGGATACGGGTCTGCGCTACAATGGCCGGGACATGGCCATTCTGCGGGCCCAGCTGGAAGACTGTCCCGTGCTTCTGGGCTCCGCCACCCCATCGGTGCAGAGCCTTGAAAACGCCCGCAACGGCCGCTTTACCCTGCTTCGGCTCACCCGAAGGGTCAACCGCCGTCCCCTGCCCAGGGTGGATCTTGTGGATCTGAAGGAAATGAAAAGCGCTTCCGGCATTGACCGCTACATCTCCCGCCCCCTTTACGCCGCCATGAAGGAAGCCCTTGAAAAAAAAGAGCAGGTACTCCTCTTTCTCAACCGCAGGGGCTATGCGGGGTTTCCCGTCTGCGGAATCTGCGGTGAAATTGTGAAATGCCGACACTGCGACATTGCCCTCACCCTGCACCGGAAAGCCAACGCCTTTTTATGCCATTTCTGCGGATTTTCAACATCCGCCAGCCCCCTTTGTCCCCAGTGCAGGGCTCCGGAGGTCCGGGTTCTCGGCATGGGCACGGAAAAGGTGGAAAGTGCGGCCCGCTATCTTTTCCCGGAAGCCCGCATCCTGCGCATGGATCAGGACACCACGGGGAAAAAAGGCAGCCTCATCCGTATGCTGAAACAGATCCGCAACCGGGAGGTGGACATTCTCGTGGGCACCCAGATGGTGGCCAAGGGCCACGATTTCCCAGGCATCACCGTTGTGGGAATCTTAAACGCGGATCTGGGCCTGAGCTTTCCCGATTTCAGGGCCAGTGAGCGCAATTTCCAGACCCTCGCCCAGGTGGCGGGCCGGGCCGGACGCGGCGATCTTCCCGGAAGGGTCATCCTCCAGACCTACAACCCGGATCACTACAGCATCCAGACCGCCCGCACTCAAGACAGCGACACCTTTTTCACCGAAGAGATCGCCACCCGCAGAATGCTGGGCTACCCCCCCTTTTCCCGCATGATCCAGATCCGCATTTCCGGGGAAGACGAAGGCCGGGTCCAGGAGACGGCCCGCATCGCCGCAGAAAAGGCCCGATCCGCCTCCGCCGGGAGGGTCCGCATCCTCGGACCTGCGGAAGCCCCCATCAGCCGCATGGCCGGTCAGTTCCGCCATCAGATTCTTCTTCTGGGAACAGACATTCCAAAACTCAATGAAAGCGCCGAGGCCGCCGTAAGCCCCAGGGTCAGCGGGGTGAAAATTCTCATGGACGTAGACCCCTATGCCATGCTGTAATCATGAGCCTTAGGGGTACAGGCAAGCTAAGCGCTTGAAACCCCTGGCATTCATACATCAAAACACCCCCACCACAGGGTAGAATGCCCAAAGTATTTCCGTTTCATTCTTTTAAAAAAAAGGCCGCCATGGACAAGAAACCTGACACCTCAGCCCCAAAAGCCGACGCCCCTTCTGCCCAGAAGGCTGTCCGTCCCGTTTCTGAGGTCTTCTGCCTTGACAGGGAACAACTACACAGAGCCGCCGTGCGCCGGGTGGGGCAGGTCCATCCCAGGGAAGTGGAGCATCTCACCTCCGAGGAAGCTCTGGAACTTTTACAAGAACTTCTCATCCATAAAACCGAACTTCAAATGCAAAACGAGCTGCTCCAGACCCAGGAAGAAATCTTTCGCAGCAGCTTTGAAAACCACAGCGCCATCAAAATGCACATGGATCCCCAGACCGGGAGAATCCTTGAAGCCAATGCAGCGGCCTCTGCTTTTTACGGCTGGCCCCAGCCCCTGCTCCGCCAGATGTGCATCCAGGACATCCAGCTTCTGGACCTCCCCCTCACGGACAAGACCCCACCCCACCCCTGCCAGGAAAACCCCGCAAGATCTTTTTCCCGGCATCGCCGGTCCGACGGTTCCATACGGGATGTGGAGATTTTCAAAAGCACCATCCTGGCCCAGGGCCGGGAAATCCTGAGCGTCATTGTCCACGACATCACTGAGCAGAAGCGGGCTGAGGAAGCCCTGCGGGAAAACGAAGAATTATACCGCAACCTCTTTGAAACCATGGGCCAGGGCGTGGTCTACCAGGACGCCAGAGGCCAGATCACAGGATGCAACCCCGCAGCCCAGACCATCCTCGGCCTCACCCTGGACCAGATGCAGGGGCTTTCCTCCCTGGATCCCCGCTGGCGCGCTGTCCGTGAGGATGGCTCGGATTTTCCCGGAGACCAGCACCCCGCCATGGTGGCCCTGAAAACCGGAAAACCCGTCCACGGCGTCCTCATGGGCATCTATCATCCAGAACAAAAGGAGCAACGCTGGATTCTCATTGACGCCGTACCCAAATTTCATGACGGGGATAAACGCCCCTATGGGGTTTTCACCACCTTCACGGACATCACGGAAAGCATGCGTGCAAAGGAAAAGATCCAGGAATACGCACGTCAGCTCGCCATGCAGAACGAGGCTCTGGACAAAGCCCTCTTCCTTGCGGAGCAGGCCACCCAGGCAAAAAGCGATTTCCTTGCCAACATGAGCCACGAAATCCGTACCCCCATGAACGGGGTCATCGGCATGACAGAGCTGCTCCTGGATACGTCCCTCACTCCGGAACAGAGGCGCTATGCCCAGACCATCCAGAACAGCGGGGAATCCCTTTTATCCCTCATCAACGACATTCTGGATTTCTCCAAGATTGAGGCCGGAAAACTTGAAATGGAGTCCTTAGATTTTGACCTCGAATCCCTTCTCGATGACTTTGCCACGGTCATGGCGGTGCAGGCCCACCCCAAAGGACTGGAACTCATCTGCCATGCTGACCCCGACGTTCCCCGATGGCTGCGGGGCGACCCCGGCCGACTGCGTCAGATCCTCAACAATCTCACGGGCAATGCCGTAAAATTCACAGAAAAGGGTGAAGTCACCGTCCGGGTATCCCGGGTTTGCAGAGAGCCAGAGACCGGGATACCCCAGATCCTGGACCCAAATCCTTCGGACAGCGTATGCTTACGCTTTTCCGTCTGCGATACGGGCATCGGCATCCCCCACGATAAAACCCACCTCCTTTTCCGTAAATTCTCCCAGGTGGACACCGCCACCAACCGAAGGTTTGGGGGAACGGGACTCGGCCTTGCCATTTCCAGGCAGCTGGCGGAAATGATGGGAGGGGAAATCGGAGTTCTCAGCCAGGAGGGCCAGGGAACGGAGTTCTGGTTCACCGCGCGATTCGGCCTGCAGGAAAGCCACGCCGCCCCTGCCCCGGATCTGCCCGCTGATATCCGGGGACTGCATGTTCTGGTTGTGGATGACAATGCCACCAACCGGGAAATCCTCGAAAAGAATCTCTCCTCCTGGGGCGCCCACCCCCGTACCTGCCAAAGCGGACCATGCGCCATGCGCGCCCTGCTCGAAGCCTGGCATGCGGGTATTCCCTTCGGGCTCATCATATCGGACATGCAGATGCCGGGAATGGACGGCATTGAGCTTGGAAAAACCATCAAGGCGGATCCACGGTTTTCGGATCTGCCCATCGTCATTCTCACATCCATGGATCAGTTCGGAGATGTACAGCGCTTTGAAAAGATGGGCTTTACCGCCTACCTGAGCAAGCCCATCCGCAGATGTGAATTGCTCCAGATTCTCAAGGCCATTGTCGGGGATACGGACAAGGCCACGCCCGACAGGCCCATCATCACCTGCCACCACATTCACAAAAAAAGGTTTCAGCTTCGCCACCTCCCCCGATTTTCCGGGCGCGTTCTTTTGGCCGAGGACAATGTCACCAACCAGGAAGTGGCTCTCGGCATTCTGAAAAAAATGGGCCTCAAGGCCCACGTCGCGGCCAATGGATTTGAAGTGATCAAAGCCCTGCAGACCATTCCCTACGACCTGATCCTTATGGATGTGCAGATGCCGGAAATGGACGGCATGGAAGCAGCCAGAGAAATCCGGAGGCTTGAGCGGGAACAGAAAAACCGCATCTCAGCCTCCCCTGCCCTGCCCATCATTGCCATGACAGCAGGGGCCATGCCCGAAGACCGCGCCCGCTGCATGCAGGCAGGCATGAACGACTATGTGGCCAAACCCGTGAATCCTGAAAATCTGGCCAAAGTACTCCAGAAATGGTTGCCTTCCCAGAATGCTCAGGTTTCAAGGGAATCTGTTCTGCCTTCCCAGGCCCCCTCCCCGGACCTCATCCAGGAGACCGAACTGCCCGCATTCAACAAAACGGAGCTGCTCTACAGGCTGATGGATGATGAGGTCTGGGCAAAAAAGGTTATGCGTACGGTCATGGACAACATACCCGTCAGAATGGAGGCTTTGGCCGAAGCCCTGGATCTCGGCGACTTCCAGAGGATCCTCCGGGAAGCCCATACCCTCCATGGCATGGCCCTCAATGCCGCCTGCCCGGCCCTGGCCAAAGCCGCCCGGGACATAGAACTGGCAGCCCAACGGGCGGACAACCTGCACATCCTCCGCAGCCTTCTGCCTCACCTTGAAAGGCAGATTCAGCGCCTCTGCGGGGCGGTTGTCAATTTCATCTGAAAAAAGAAGGGGGCTTTCCTTCCCCTTCCCCCCCGCCTTCCAGCCATGTGGCCACAACATCCAGCCTCCGGATATGCAAAGAGGCTCCCAGATCCTCGGGCCCATACCCCACAAAAACACAACCCGCTGCCGCTGCCGCCTGGGCGTCCAGCGGAGAATCGCCGATATAAAGCAGATTTTCCGGCCGAACCCCGAAACGCCGTACAATGGCCTCCAGCATGTCCGGCCAGGGTTTGGGCCTTGGAACATCCAAGGATGTGACCAAAAGATCGAAATAGGTTGTCAGATCAAAATGATCCAGCAGAGGCCTGAGGGTATTGGAGCGGTTTGTGGCCACTGCGGTCCGGAACTTAGGCTTCAGGAATCGCAACAAAGCCCGCAGGTGGGGTTCTTCCCTCATCAAAGGAAAAAGATCCGGATAATGAAAGGCGCGTTGTTTTTCCCTGACAGCTTCCAGGGGAACCCGACCTTCAAACAGATGGCGAATGGCCCCTTCGGCTGTGTGCATGTGTACATAATGGAAGGCCGCATCGTCCATCAGGGGCAGGTCAAAGGCCTCCAGAAGTTGATTGTAATAGCTGCGGTTCACTTCCGTGGAATCAAACATCACGCCATCGCAATCAAAGGCGATCACAGAAATATCCTGTAAAAAGGCCATGAAAATCCTTCTTTTTTCAGCATTCGTGGCAGTCCTTCGGCCCCCGGCCCCAGAGCCGGGCAGCTGTTTTTCCCTTGCCGTATCTAAAGTCCCTTACGTCCGCGCAGATTCTCTTAAGACGGGGATTCCGCAACAGGCCGGATATCTCCCAGAACACGGATACGGATTTCCTTGCGCACAGGGCTTTCAATGTCCAGCACCAGGGTGTCCAGATAGCGTCCCGGTTCTTTTCGGATATTTTCCCCAATCAGAAGGTAGGCCCCTTGGGTATCGTCAAAGGTCAGGGTAAAATGAAAGTCTTCCCCCTTTTCCGCACGAATCCCTGTTACGGTAAAGGGATAGGCCGGATCCGGCGTCAGTCTGAGACGGGCTTCCACGGGACTTCCCTGCATCCCCTGAAACCGGAGTATTCCGGGCTCCATGCGGACAAAGGGATTCACAACTCCCCGGATCTCAAGACGAACTTCCCTCTGATCCGGCGCATTGGTCAGCACGGCAATGGCCTGGACCAGAGTCCGCCCCGCATAGCCCTGGGTATTCACCTGTACCTCAATATGTCCCTCGCCACCGGGAGGGATGCGCCCCGTAAAGGAGGCGACGGAGCAGCCTCAGCCGGGGTTGACGCGCAGAATGCGCAGCTCCGCGTCTCCGGTGTTGCGTATGGGAAAACGGTGATGAATCACCACGCCCTCAGGGAGGGCGTCAAAGGTGTACACCCTCTCCCCGATCTCCATGCGGGGGCCCGCATGCAAAGGAAAAACCATCACAGCCCAGAGGATGAAAAAAACGAGTCCTGAGACCCAGCCTTGCCGCCTTTGCATGGAAACACCTTTCTCCTGCGTCATTCTGCCACCCGGCCTTTATCTCTTCTCACAAAGCCTTTCACTGGTTTCCAAAACCATTCTGCTCCCCGCAGTCCGGGCAGACCCAGGTGATGCCGTTGCAGGAAAGGCCCCAGAAATTCTCATCCATGCAGGCCTGGCAGATCCTTAACCCGCAGCGGCACTGCCACACAAAGGGCGCTGTCTTCCGGCACCAGTGACAGGGCTCCGTTCTCGCCTGCTTACGCCGCTCCCGGTACCCCCCTCCCTTTTTTCCCTCCTTCTCACCGACAAAGTCTTGCATGTTCCACCTTGATGCACCTGTCCATCACCACGTCAATGCCCGCGTCCATCAAACGCTCGGCCGCCCTTTCGTTTTCCACTCCCAGCTGCATCCAGAAAACTCTCGGCTTCAGACGGATGGCATCTGCCACATGGGCTTCCACATCTTCAGATTTTCTGAACACATTGAGAATGTCCACGCTGCCCGCAGCAAGGTCTTCCGTTTTCTCATACGCCCGCAGACCGGAAATTTCCTTTTGCCCCGGATACACGGGAATCACTCCGTATCCGGCCCTTACAAGGTAAAGTCCCACCTCATTGGAATCCCGCTCCGCCCTGGGACTCATCCCCAAGACCGCAATGGTCCGACATTCTTCCAATACGCTGAGAATTTCGTCATCTTCTGTGAGAATACGCCCCTTCCCCATACCCATCTCCTCTTCTTGTCCTTTGAAAGTGCCCATGGTACAGAGCAGATCTTACAGATGCCGCTCCTTATGGGGCTCTATCGCCAACGTTGTTTCCAGGAAACAGGGCCATGACAGCACCCATACTCTACCTCATCGACGGTTCCGCCTATATCTACCGAAGTTACCATGCCATCCGCAACCTTTCCAGCAGCAAAGGCGAACCCACCAACGCCACCTTCGGCTTTACCCGCACCCTGATCAAGCTCCTGGAAACCTGCAAACCCGAATATGCAGGGGTGCTCTTTGATGCCAAAGGCCCCACCTTCCGCCATGCAATCTATCCGGAATACAAGGCCAACCGCCCGCCCATGCCCGAGGATCTCGTATGCCAGATTCCCCGCATCCACACTGTCAGCGAGGCCTTGGGCCTTAACATTCTGTCCATGGAAGGCTGGGAGGCCGATGATCTTGCCGGAACCCTGACCCGCCAGGCCAGAGAAGCGGGTTTCCAGGTGGTACTGGTCACAGGGGACAAGGACTTTCTCCAGCTGGTGGATGAAAAAACCCGCATCTTTGACCCCATGAAAGACGTGTGGAGCGATGAAGCCACCCTCAAGGAACGTTTTGGCTTTGGTTCCGAAGGTATTGTGGACATGATGGCCCTCACAGGCGACAGCTCCGACAACATTCCCGGCGTTCCGGGCATTGGCCCCAAAACCGCCACAAGCCTCATCCAGGAATACGGAAGCCTTGAGAACATCTATGCGGCCCTGCCCGGAATGGGCAAAAAAAAGCTTGCGGAGAACCTCCTTCTCAACCAGGAAAAGGCCTTTCTCAGCAGAAAACTTGCCACCATCGCATGCGAGGCTCCCCTTTCCTTCCAGCCCGAAGCCTGGCG
>NZ_JAVETM010000073.1:0-8236 GCF_034006065.1 Desulfobotulus sp.
AGGAGGCCCGGAAGGCGGTGCAGATCATGAAGGGGGAAGTGAGCTGGCTGGAGCCTCGGGAGCTGATGCGGGAATTCGCCCAGCTGGCGGGTGTCCGGGAGGCCATTGATGCCACGGATGCCGGAGCGGGCAAGATCTGCATCACCACACCGGAAGCCCAGGCGCTGTACGACAACCGCCACAAGGCGGTCGAACAGACCTTGTCTATAGCAGCAAAGTCGCAGGATGCGGAGACGCTCTCCCTCAATCGCTGGGGTGTGCAGGAAGACCCGGAGATTGCGGCCCTGAGGGCACAAGGCTGGTAATTCATAACCTTAAAGGAGGATGTTGTGGAAATCGCAGAAACCAAATTCATACGGGAAGCACTGGCACTGGCATCGCTGCTGAAGGCCACACCCGGCGCGTCCGTTGGCGAAATCATTGGCGATACGGGTACGGGCAAGACCATGGCGGCCCGCGCCATCATGTCCCGCCATGCTGCCATGCGGGTGTGCGCCTATGAGGGGATGAGCCGGTACGCCCTTCTGGGCGGGGTGGCTGCTGCCGCCGGGATTGAGGGGCCTTCTACCCGGTGGATGGGGATGCTGGCGGAATGGGGCCTCTCCCAGGCGGAACGTCCGCTTCTGATTCTCGATGAAGCGAACAAGCTGCGGTGGCAGGCGCTGGAGACCCTGCGGTATCTGGCCGATGAGTGCGGCTTTGCCGTGCTGCTGGTGGGAACAGAAATCTATGAGCGTCAGTTCATGAACGCCAAGACCCGGCCCCTGCTGTTGCAGCTTGGCCGCAGGATCGGAGCGAAACGGGCACGCATGGGACACCTCGACCGTTCAGAAACCTTCCTTTACGTGCTCCAGCCCCGCTTTGGCGATGTGGACCGGGAGACGGCCACCAAGTTCTGGCAGGGCTGCCGCAAGGGGAACTGGGGCGAGGCGGTGGAGCTGGCCGAAGAGTGTGTGCGCATCTGCCGCTCCAACAACGTGGCCGTGCTGACCATGCCGGTGCTTGAGGCGGCCCTGACCTGGACGGCCAACCGCAGAGAGGCGGGGGCGGCCTGATGCTTACCCTGAATGAAATCTGTGCGGTGCTGGGCTGCTCCAAACCTGCGGCATCCCTGCTCAAAAACGGAAAGTACGACAGAAACGGGGATCTGGTGAAGCGGTATCAGGCCCTGATGTCGGCCATGGATAAGGGGCGCTCTGCTCCGCTGGATCAGGTCTGTATCGAATGCCCCCGGCAGGACTGTAAAGGCTGCCGGGTGGCGGAACTCCGGGCATAGGTGCCCTCACCCCCTAACCTTTTCATCACCCGGAACGGAAACGGTTCGACTGTTCGTCAAGCTCACAGCTCACCGTGAACGGTGCGAAGGAGATCAGACATGAAAAAAGATACGAAAAAAGACACAAAGAAAGAGATCCCCCAGCGCAGGCGCACCCTGCTGCACATCGCCCACAAGGCCGCGACCCAGCTTGGGTGGGATGAGGACACGCGGCGGGATATTCAGAAGACCCACACGGGACATGCGTCCTGCCGGGACATGAGCGACACCGAGCTGGCTGAGTGGTGCTGGATGCTGAAGGACATGGGGGCGGATATCTATGTTCCGAACCCTGCTCCCCGCGGGGGTCGGGATCTGACGAAGCCCACCACCCTGCAACTGGCGCAGATTGAGCGACTGGCCTTTGAGCGCGGATGGAAAGACGGTCTGGACGACGGGAGGCTGCGGGGCTTTGTGAAGCACACGGCGGGTGTGGAGGATGTGCGCTTTGCCAGCAGGAAGCAGGCAACGAACATCATAAACGGGATGCGGCGGTGGAAGCGGCAGGCGGAGTCCGCAGCGTGAGGGCTTCGGGGCCGGGCAGGCACGGGGGCCTGCCCCTACATGGCTCTCATTATTTGAGATTTAAAAGAGGAACTTTTTGACCAGTACAGGGAGGCGGGAAGGTGGTGCGTATGGCTGTGGCGGGGCTGGGTCTGGTGCAGGTCTGTTTGCTGGCATGGATGCTGGCACTGGCCCTGCCTGCCCTGCCCCATAAAGAAAGCCCCCAGGTGACGGGAACCACCGGGGGGCAAACAACAGTAAAAAGCGAAGGAAGAATAGCGATGATGACGGAGAAAGGCAAGGAAGAAAAAGGAGAAAAAGGGGTAGGAGAAAAAGGGGTCAGACCCCTTTTAGACCAGAGGAGCATGGACGTGGCCCGCATCTGGGAGCGGATGCTGGGGATGGACGGCGTAAACACGCGGAAGGAGAGGCAGTTATGCACACGGTAAAGCAGCGCGAAGCACCGGGTTTTTCCGGTCTGGATCTTTTGTCCGACCTGTATGAGGTCTGTGGTCAGGCTTTAGAAGCGGCCCGGCCTTCTTTTAAAACCCCTAAGGTCTCTAAGGACTTTAACGACCTTAATGAGGGCAGCCTTTTGCAGCAGGCGCGGGAGTCCTGAACATGGATATCTTTAATGAAACGGAGGTCTTTGATGGGGTCAAAATGACATCAAAACAAATTGCAGGGGAATTTGAGGGAAGAAGCCTGAGAGCAGAAACCATCATTCACATTGGATCAATGCTGGCAGGTGAATGGCCAGAGAGTGCCAAAGATGCATTCAGTTATGATTGGGATGACGTTTTCCTTGACCTTGGCCTGAAGAATGAAGCGGAAGTTGGACTGGAATGGAACGAGTACGAAGAAATTTCCCAATTTCTTTGGGACAATGGGAAATCCGGCTTCCTCGTCCAGTTTGCCACGCCAATCCCGGAAAATTTTACAGCCCGCGGCCATAGCGGGAGCTGGGGGTATTACACCACGAAATGGATCTATGCGGAGACCTACGAAGATGCCTGTGCCGCCGCCATGAAATGGCAGGATGAATACATTGAAAAAAAGAGGAAACAGCAGCATGGGGAAAAATAAACAGCGACGGGTCTCTGCATACGCACAGGGCAGGGCCGACCGAAAGAACGGAATCCCTGTCAGATGGGAAAAGCACCCTTTTCTCATGGAGTACAGACGGGGGTATTTTTCAAGGCAAGTTCATAGGAGGCAGAAATGAAGGCAGCAATGGCGCAACCCCAGGCAGATTTAACACCGATAACAGAAGACGCAGCGACACCCCACGGCCCCATATCCGGAGAGCTTCATGCCCTGGGTCTGGAGGTTAAAAGCCTGACGGAGCGTGTGGGAAACAAAGATCTGCGGAAGATTATTGGCATTGGCAACAACCTTTTTGCTTTGGCGGAACGGGTGGCAGCTCTGGAGCAGATGCCGCTGGAAACCCTTTGAAATAAAAAGGCCGGAGGTGCGGCGCATTGCCGCACCCGCCGGGTGGCAGCCCGGCGAATCCGACCAAAACACCAACCCTGATTTATCAGAAGGAGCAAACAATGGAAACTGACCAGATGAAAAAGAAACTTAAATTTATTGTAACCGTGACCGGGGCAGCGGGCGACGAAGACTGCACAATAAATATGAAATTTGATCCACCCATAAAAACTGACGGAGCGGTATGGGATGAAAATTCAGGGGTGGCCATAATGGCGGCACTTATTATTCAAGCGGTGGAAGGGGCGAGAGATGAAGACTGAACACATGAAGAGAAAAAAAAGTCGAAACAGAATCTTGTGTATGTAGCCGCAGACCCTGCGTCTGGCGAGGCTTTTGCCGTATGTTCTGCGAGCCCGGAGCATCTGGCGGATCTTGCAGAAACCCTGAGCAAATGGTCAGCGATCCAGGCCCGCGTTGAATTGGTGACAACGCGGGAGGCCAGGCAGCGACTGCTGGCCGCGCCTCCCAGGGAAGTACAACTGAGCCTGTTTTGAAAGGAGTTCAATCATGCTGGAAATGGTCAGAACCAAGCCGCAGGAAGGCTATATGGAAAACGCAGCCGGGCATCTGGTGCCCGTCGCACAGGTGCGGGAGCATGATCTGCTGCGGGATGAGGTGGCAAGGAACCTTGCTGCCGAGGCTGTGGATATTCACCGTCGTCTTCAGGCCTTCAAATACAAGGCCCTGAAGGACGTAGCTGATCTGGTGGCCATTGCTGCGGAGCGTTATGAGGTGCAGATCGGCGGCAAGAAGGGGAATGTGTCTATCACCTCTTACAATGGCCAGTACAAAATACAGCGAACCTACGCGGAGCGCATCGTGTTCACCGAAGAAATCGAGGCCGCCAAGGAACTTGTAAATGCCTGCATCCTGCGATGGAGCGAGGGAGCAAATGCTAATATCTGCGCTTTGGTGGACAGGGCGTTCCGGACGGACAGCAAGGGGCAGATACGGACATCGGCCATTTTAGAGCTGTTGCGGCTCAATATTGAGGACGATGAGTGGAGACGGGCCATGCAGGCCCTGACGGACTCCATCCAGACGGCCGGAACCGCCGTGTATGTGCGGGTGTATGAGCGTGTGGGAGATACGGATCAGTACCGGGCCATCCCTCTGGATCTGGCGGTGGTGGATGCGAGACCCGGCGAGGTGGAGGCATGAGTGAAGACATTCAGTATCCGGAAGAGATCCGGGAAAGTACCATGGCGAGGCTTACGGCCCAGATGCTGGTGGAGATGGACAGGCGGGCGGCGGGCGGCGGGGGCCTCGGTCGCCGGGCTGTGGACGAAGAAGGGTTTAAGGCCGCCCTGGTGGTGAGCCTGAAGGCCCTGCCCCATGAGCGCTGGGACAGGGTGAAGGTTTCGGGAAAGGTCTATGTGATGGCTCAACTGTGGCGATTCCGGGGGCCTCTGGAGCCGGTTGTGGACTATTGTATGCGGGTGATGTCGGTGGGGCGGTAAAAAGCGAAACACCCCCTGAGTGGGGTGTCCGTCGGGCGCGGTGGCCCGGCGCTGATGAGCAGCCAAAGAGGAGGAAGGCATGAAAAATGAAGACTGGAAACGGGTGGAACAGGCCCTGAGTGCTCCCTATGGCAGCGCTACGCTGATGTGCGACGGGTATGAGCTGACCCTGTTTGTGTTTCATACAAAGATGCGGCTTGAGATTGCCTGGTACGTCAATGGTAAGTTCAGGGCAGAGTGGCTGATGGAGGACACGGACATCCGGCGGCGGTTTGCAAGGCAAAGCGAACGTCGTATTCATAAAGGAAAACATACTGCCAAAGATAAAGCACTGATGAAAAGGATTGGCATGGATCTGGACGCTAAAATACAGGTTTATTCATGGGGCTGGAAAAGCCCCGGTGCCCTCATCCGGCACCTGAAAAAAACCTGTCAGGCTGTTGTCCTGCTGGAAATCAACCACTACCCCCTGGAGGATGCCGATGCCCAAGTGTCTGAGTGATGTGGTGGAGACCAGTGTCATGGAATCGCAGCATGTTTTGTCCGGAATGACACCGGATATGCGGGAATCCCAGGGGGTATGGCCGAAGCTTCTGGCGGAACTTGTGGATGTGCTGGCGGACCACCTGGAGGTGGACCGGCAGATGGTATCGGAGGAGGCCATGGCGCAGGCCCAGGATATCATTGTGGTCATTGCGCATCATCTGGGGGGGCGGAGCATCTATCTGCCCAAGGACGACAGACTGCGGCGCGCCATCCGGGATGCTGCCATCTACCGCGCCTTTGACGGTTCCAACCATCTGGAGCTTGCCCGTCGTGTGGGGCTGACCACGGCACAGATTTACAACATTATCAGCGTGCAGCGGAGGCTGCGGCAGGATCGGGGGCAGGTGTCTCTGCCGGGGTTTTGAAACGGGCAGGCACGGGGCCTGCCCCTGCAAAAAGCTTAAGGTCTTTAAAGTCTTTAATGACCTTAGGGTCTTTAAAAAAAGAAGAAAAAATACTTCAGGGCGGTCCGCAAGGGCCGCCCTTTTCCTTTCATAAATACTTGAAACCCCCTGTTGTTTCCCAGGGTGAAAAAACAGGACTGTGGAGACATGTCAAAAAGGGGTCAGACCCCTTAAAAAAAGACACACCCTTTAAGGGGTCTGACCCCTTTTTGGGAAAGAAGCTGGGAGGGGTGTATGAAAGGGATACGGTATCTGGTGGTGCATTGCTCGGACACGCCGAACGACCGGGAGGTGACGGCGGCAGAGATTAACAGCTGGCACAGGAAAAGGGGCTGGGACGGTATCGGGTATCACGCGGTGATCCGCAGGGATGGCACCGTGGAGGCAGGGAGACCCCCCTACTGGGTGGGTGCCCATGTGCAGAGCTTTAATGGTGTCTCTCTCGGGGTCTGCCTTGTGGGGCGGGACCATTTTACGGAGGCCCAGATGGAAGCCCTGGAGGGTGTGCTGCGCGAATGGCAGGCACTCTGCCCTGAGGCCGTGGTTGTGGGGCACAGGGATCTGGATTCCCGCAAGACCTGCCCCAATTTCGACGCGGCCCTGTGGTGGGCGGGCCGGAGGCGGGTATGAAGGGATCGGGCCAGGTGGCAACCTGGAAGCGGCTGGTACAGAACGTGGCTCCCGGTATAGCGGCCAGTCTGACCGGGCCTGCGGGCGGGGTGGCGGTGCGGTATCTCTGCGAAAAATTTCTGGGAGATGCCAACGCAACGGAGCAGGATCTGGCGGCTGCCATTGAGTCGGCCACACCGGAGCGGCTCATGGAGCTGAAGCGCATGGAGCAGGATTTTCAGATCCGCATGACAGCTCTGGGGCTGGATCAGGAGCGTTTGTACGTATCGGACAAGCAGAATGCCCGGCAGATTCTTAAGCTGACGATCTGGCCCCAGGTGCTGCTGAGCGGCGTGTTTGTGCTGGGGTATTTCATTATGCTGGCGCTGTTGGTTGTAAACAGCGATGCGGATTTCGGGGATCGCGTATTTGGCATTCTGAATACGGTGATCGGCGTCCTTACGGCATCCATTCCGATGATCCTGCAATTCTGGTTTGGCTCATCCCTGGGATCGAAAGAAAAGGATACCCAGAGGAGGTGACGATGGAATGGGACTGGGCAGCACTGAAATTTCTTCTGGATCTGGGCACGGCTACCGGTGTGGTGGGTGTCGGGGTTTATAGCTGGTGGGTGGGGCGGAACCATGCCACCCGCTCTGCCATTGACAGCGTGGGGGAGCGGGTTTCCTGCGTGGAGGACCGGGTGTCCTGCGTTGAGCGGGACATGCGGCACCTGCCGACGGCTGCCCACATCGCGGATCTGCACGACCGCATTGCCACGCTGGGCGGAGACCTGCGGGAGATTAAAGGCGCGTTACAGGGCCTTGCACGGGCCGTGGATCTGATCAATGAGCATCTGATCAATCAGGGGAGGCGGAATGGGGTATGAGCGGTTGATTACGGAGGACAGGCGTCTGGTGCTGCTGCGGCTGCTGGAGGCCTCGGAGGGCTACACGGCCAACGCCTATCTGCTGACTGCGGCCCTGCCCGATTTCGGGCATACGGTGAGCCACGACCGGGTATGTACGGAGCTTGGCTGGCTGGCGGAACAGGGCCTTGCGACGGTGTCCCATCCAGGCGGTGTGGCCGTGGCCACGCTGACAACACGGGGAGCGGATGTGGCTGGAGGCCGTGCGCGTGTTGCCGGTGTGAAGCGCCCGCTTCCGGGGGTGTGACATGGCCCGCAGGAGCAGCATTAAAGGTCTGGATAAACGTATCCGTGAGGCTGTGGACAGGCTGGTGCGGGAGGACAGGGCCACCATCGACCAGATTGTGGCGCACCTGGACGGCATGATGGGTGGGGATGCGCCCTCCCGGTCTGCCGTGGGCCGCTATGTGAAATCCACGCGGACGCAGATGGAGCGTTACCGGGAGGCCCAGGAGCTGGCCAAGGTCTGGGTGGGCAAGCTGGAGGAGGAGCCGTCCGGGGATGTGGGACGGCTTTTAAGCGAAATGCTGCGCACAGTGGCCTTTCAGCAGCTTGCAGGGGCCGGGGATGAGGGGGCTGCGGTGAGCACCAAGGAGGTGGCCATGCTGGCGGGAGCCATGCGGGACCTGAATGCAGCGGACAAGCTCTCTGTGGAGCGCATTGCCGCCATCCGCAAGCAGGTACTGGCCGAGGCTGCCAAGGGGGTTCGGGAGACGGCGAAGGCTGCCGGTGTGAGCGGGGAGACCATTGATGCCATCATGGAGCGCATGAGCCGGGGTGGGGTATGAGATCCTTTCTTCCGTATCAGGCGGAGCTGATCCGTGAGGTTCGGGCCAGCGCCGTCACTGTGGTGGAAAAGAGCCGTCGTACGGGGTACTCCTGGGCGGCGGGTGCCCTTGCCGTGGGGTATGCGGCCAAGACCAAAACCGAGGGCGGCATGAACGTATTTTACATGGGTTACAATCTGGAGATG
>NZ_JAVETM010000056.1:0-14493 GCF_034006065.1 Desulfobotulus sp.
TTTTTCCGGAATTTTTTCTTCAATTTCAGGTTTCTTCGAATGTTAATTAGCCCTTTCATGAAAATGGTACAAGGAGTATTTTCATGAAAGGATGCGGCAACGGAGCGATCAAGAGCCTTGGGGCTCAGGGAAAAAAGAAGATTTGGCAGGAGAGTTTTTTTTCCTGTTTGTAAAATGCGTTTTTTGCTGGGACGGCAATCTATCGTCATTCATAGGGATGGGCGGGTCTCGAAAGAGCAGTGAACATCTCTTAAGGAGCCAGGGATGCAGACAGGGCAGAGTATCCGTAAAACTTTTCTGAAGAGCATGATGCTGGTTGTGGTGTTTTCCACAGGCCTCTTGTTTTCTTTGTGGATATATACGGAGTACAGGGCTTTTTTCGGGGAAGCCGAGGTCAGTCGCAGGGATTTTGAAGCCTCTCAGAAACGCATGCTCCAGCAGGAGGTTGCCGGGGTTGTGAATTTTATCCGCTACCGCATTGAACAGAGTGAAGACGCTTTGAAAAAAAATGTGAAAGACCGGGTGTATGAAGCCCACGCCGTGGCCCATCAGCTGTACAGGGAAAACCATGCCCTTGTGCCTCCGGAGCATATGCAAAAGATTATCAAAGACGCTCTGCGGAATCTGCGTTTCAATGAGGGGCGCGGCTATTATTTCATTCTGGATCTGGATGGCGTGGAAGTGCTTTCTCCGGTCCGACCCGAGCTGGAAGGGAGCAATCGACTTTCCGTTCAGGGGGCCCAGGGGGAGTTGATTGTAAAGGACATGGCGGACATCGTCCGGAGACAGAAAGAAGGCTTTTATACCTACACCTGGACCAAGCCGGGCCAGGGGGGCAATGGATTTCTTAAAACCGCCTTTGTGACGCACTTTGAACCCTATGACTGGATCATCGGAACGGGCGAGTATGTGGAAGATGCGCAGCGGGATGTGCAGGATGAGGTTCTGGCGCGGCTTGTGAGGCTGCGATTTGGCAGGGAAGGTTATTTTTTCGGAACCATCCAGGGAGGAGCTCCCCTGTTCACAGAGGGACGTATCACGCGGGGGGAAAAAAACATCTGGGATCTGACGGATCCGGATGGGGTGAAAATCATTCAGGAATACGAGAAGGTCGTGGGGCATCCGGAGGGGGGCTTTGTCCGGTATGCCTGGAAAAAACCGGGCTTTGAAACGCCTTCTCCCAAAATTTCCTTTGTAACCCGGATTCCCGAATGGGACTGGATCCTTGGCGCTGGGGTGTATCTGGATACGGTGGAGGAGGAGATTCAGGAGAAACGGGCGCTTTTGCTGAAAAAGTTTATGGAAAGGAGTTTTTTCAGTTTTGGGCTGCTGTTTTTTCTGCTTGCCGGGGCTTTTCTGTGGGCAAGACGGATATCGGGCCTTATCCAGCAAAACCTCGACACCCTGACCACGCTTTTCAGAAAGGCAGCCTCCGAATCCCTTCCCATGCGCATGGAATCCCTGGCTTTTCAGGAGTTCAGGGACATGGCCCAGACCACCAATGCCTTGCTTGAAGAGCAGAGAAGGGTGGAGGAAGCTCTCCAGGAAAGTGAGGAAAAATACCATCTGATTTTTGATTATTCGCCCATGGGACTTCTTTATTTTGATGCAAAGGGCGTTATTGTGGCCTGCAATCGTAGTTTTGTGCAGCTCATCGGATCTTCGGAAGCGGCCCTCGTGGGGCTGGACATGCTGACCCTCAGAGATCCGGATGTGGTGCTGGCGGTGCAAAAAGCCCTGGGCGGCGAATTGGGCGCCTATGAGGGACTTTACCGTTCCGTGACTGCACAAAAGGAGACACCCCTGCGGGGTTTTTTTGCTCCTGCGCTGAAAAACGGGAAAGTCCAGGGCGGGGTAGGTATTTTTGAGGATATTTCAGGCCGCTGGTATGCGGAAAAGGAAAAAGCTCGCCTGGAAGCCCAGTTGCAGCAGGTCCGGAAAATGGAATCCGTAGGACGTCTGGCCGGAGGGGTTGCCCATGATTTTAACAATATGTTGGGCATTGTTCTGGGCCATACGGAACTGGCTCTTGAAAAAAGCGATGCGGCTTCGCCCGTTCATCTCCATCTGAGGGAAATCCGCAAGGCCGCCATGCGATCTGCGGACCTGACGCGTCAGCTTCTGGCTTTTGCCCGGAAACAGGCCATCGCACCGGAGCCGATGGACCTGAATCAGGCTGTGGAGGGCATGGTGACCATGCTGCGCCCCCTGATTGGTGAGGACATTGCCCTGCGTTTTCATCCTGGGGCGGATCTGTGGCCCGTTCTGATGGATCCTTCGCAGATGGATCAGATTCTCGCCAATCTTTGCACCAATGCCCGTTTTGCCATTGAAGGGGTGGGGAGTCTGGTCATTGAAACCCACAATACCACTCTGGATGCGGCCTATTGCAGAAATCATGCAGGCTTTGTCCCCGGAGATTTTGCGGTGCTCACGGTGAGCGACACGGGCTGTGGGATGGACAGGGAAACCCTCACCCATGTGTTTGAACCCTTTTTCACCACAAGGGAGGTGGGGCAGGGAACGGGATTGGGCTTGGCCACGGTGTATGGCATTGTGAAGCAGAATAACGGGTTCATCAATGCTTACAGTGAGCCAGGTCTGGGAACAACCTTCAGGGTTTATCTTCCAAGGCACAGACTCAAGGAAGAAAACAGGGTTGCGAGAAGACCCGTGACGGAAGCACCCCAGGGGGGAGATGCACAGATTCTGCTGGTGGAGGATGAACCTGCCATTCTGGAAGTGACAAAGATCATGCTTGAGGGCCTTGGGTATACGGTACTGGCGGCTTCCTGCGCGGATGCGGCTCTGGGTCTTGCTGAGATCCATGGAGACAACCTGAATCTTCTTATCACGGACGTGGTGATGCCAGGGATGAACGGATGGGAGTTGGCCCAGAAGATCCGGGTTCTCTGTCCCGGTATCCGGTCTTTGTTCATGTCCGGATATACGGCCAATGTCATTGCGCGGCATGGTGTTCTGGATCCGGGTGTTGCTTTTATACAAAAGCCTTTTTTGCTGAAGGACCTGGCGGCCAGGGTGCGTAGTACACTGGAGAGCCGGTCCTGAGCAAAAAGGGCAGGTGTTTGGGGGAAAGGGAGCGCGGTTTTTTTGGAATTTTTTGAAAAAGAAGTTTTTTTTAAAGGGAAAAACGTCCGATCAGTCCCTGAAGGACGGCGGCCATATCCGCCACGTCCCTGGCCTTTCCATGGACTTCCGCGCTGACGCTGTTCATGTTTTTACTGATTCTGTCCACACCCTCGATGTCCTTTCGGATGCTCTGCACAAAGCCGTTCATCCGGGCCATGTTCTGATTGACCTCCTGAATGCCCTGGGCTGCCTGGACGACATTGCCAGAAATTTCCCGGGTGGCTGCGGACTGCTCTTCCACCGCCGTTGCAATGATGGTGACCATGTCGCTGGTGGCCTGGATGGCCCTGGACACTTCCTTCACCTCCCCTGTGGCCTCGACAATGAGGTTTTGTGCGGATCCGATGATGTTGCGGATATTTTCCGTGGCTGTGCTGGTCTGGGTGGCCAGGGTTTTGATTTCCGCAGCCACCACCGCAAAACCTTTTCCGGCTTCTCCGGCGCGTGCGGCTTCGATGGTGGCGTTCAGCGCCAGCAGATTGGTCTGGGCGGAAATTTCGGTAATGGATTCTGTGACCTTGCCGATGTCAGAGGCGATGCGCTCCAGATGGCTCATTTTTTCCGTAGCACCCTCGGAGCGGCTGACCGCATCCTGAGTGGTGCGCCGGGCTTTTTCCGTATTCCGGGCGATCTCGCCGATGGTGGCTGTCATCTGCTCGGCAGCGGCAGCCACCATCGCTGTGTTGGTGGAGGCTTCTTCCATGGCCGTCACCACATTCCCCATGCTCTGACTCATGTCCCCTGTGGCCCTGGCTACGGCCGTGGCCCGCTCTGCGGAGGTGTTGGAGTCCGTGGTCATCTTGTCGGAGATGGCAAGCAGGGCAGCGGATGCCCCGGTGAGTTTGTCACCGCTTTCCCGGATGCGGTTCATGATGCCGTGGATCTGAGAAACAAAGAGGTTGATCCAGTGGGCGGCAAGGCTCAATTCATCCCCCCTTTTCTCGGAAATCCGACGGGTCAGATCCCCATCGCCCTGGGCCAGGTCCCGGATGGCACCAATCATGGCTTTGAGGTGGGTGAAAACCAGCATTTGCAGGGAAGAGGCCATGACCGCAAGCAGAAGAATATCCAGAAGAAGGATGGTAAAAATGGTGCTTTTCAGAATGCTTCGGAGGTTTTCCTGAAAAAAATCAGGATTCATGAGAACGGTGAGGTTGCCAAGAACGGTGTCCTCCTTCTGGATGGGGCTTGTGCGCCTGAAGTTGCGGGTTTGGGGAAGTTTCTGAACAAAGACCGTTGCCTGTGTTTCATCCCGGCCTAAAAGCAGGATTTCTTTCTGGCCGGTGGGGTCGGAAAGGGCCAGGGCCAGAAGCCGGTGGTCCTGCATTTCCGAGCGGAGAATGGCTTCTGCCTGGGTCATGTCATAATTGTACAAGGGCTCTTTAAGGGTGAGGGTCATGCGCTGGATGGCCAGATCCGCATCCACATGGAGACCCTGTTCCAGGCGGGTTCGGGCATTCTGGTACTGCAAAAAGCCCATGCCCGTCAGGATCAGGGTGGTAAGGAGCAGTACGGTGGTGACCATGCGTACGGAGATGCGTTTTTGCAGGGGAATGCGGCGGTTTTTCTTTTGCATGAAGGCTCCTCTGGCGAAATCCGGGGATATTTTTTTAAGTCGGGATCAGAGCCGCGTGGGTGCGCGCTGGGTCTGCGGCTCCTTTCCGGGGCTTTTTGGGGGAGAGCGGAATTCGGAGATGTTCATAGCATGATCGCTGTTTTGTGTCCACACAGGATGCAAGGTCTGAGGTTTTCAGATGCGCTTTTAAACCTGAACAATCTTCTAGCAGGGGGGACCTCACAACGGGACGGCCTTCATCACTGCCTTGTGCCAGGGATGGGGATTTTCAGGTTCGCAGGTTTTAAGAATTCCTTGGGGGTGCGGTGATGCTGGGAACATGGATGATCATGGCGACAGAGCCGTCGCCCATGAGTGCGCCGCCAGCAAAGAAGTTCTGGGTCAGGCTCAGGCCCTGGATTTCCTTTAAAACCATTTTCTGCACCCCTTCAATGGCATCCACATGTACGGCAAGCCTTCTGGATTCGCTTTCCACTACCACAAGAATGCCTTCGGGCAGGGGGACTTCCCGATTTTTTTCGGGGCCTGTGTGAAAACATTCCGTCAGTCTGCGGGTGCGGACCCAGCGCCCCCGGTCGAGAACGCAGCGGCCTTTCTGGGGAATGGTGACGATGTCGCCCGGACCGGGGCAAAAGCAGCGGACAATGCTTTCCAGGGGAAACACATAGCGCCTGCCCCCGATCACCACGATAAAGCCCGTGAGAATCTGGGTGTTGACGGTTTTGGGAAGACGAATTTCAAAGGTGCAGCCCTTTCCCCTGACCGTGGAGACGGAAATGCGGCCACCCATCTGCTCAATGGCCGTTTTTACCACATCCATTCCCACGCCGCGGCCTGAAAACTCGCTTACCGTTTCCGCTGTGGATACGCCGGAGCGGAAAAGAAGATCCACAAGACCACTTTCGGAAAGCTGTTCTCCGGGTGCAATGAGGCCAAGCTCCACTGCTTTTTTCCGGAGAGCTTCCAGATCAAGACCTTTGCCGTCATCCTGCACCGTGAGGAGGATGTCTTCACCGGCTTCTGCTGCGGCAATGCGGATGAGGCCCCTTTCCGGCTTGCCCGCCTGCTGACGATCTTGTGGTTTTTCAATGCCATGATCTGCGGCATTTCTCACCATGTGGGTGAGGGGAGCCTCAAAGGTGTCAATGAGACTCTTGTCCACCAGAATCTCACCGCCGATTACCTCGGTTTCAATGTCTTTGCCGCTGGCTGTGGCAATGTCCCGGACCAGGCGTGGGGTTCGCTGTAAAAGGGTTTTCATGGCCACCTTGCGTATGGCCATGATGCTGTTCTGAAGGGCCATGGAAAGGCTGGCAAAGGCTTCGTTGGCCCGGCGCAACTCCATGGCGGCCCCGTGGGCTCCGACAAGGGTGGCCACCCGGGCCTGGAGGTGGCGGTACATTTCTCCTAAGGTGACAAGATCTCCCACATAGGAAAGAAAGGCGTCGATGCGCTCTTCGGGAATGCGCATGGTTTTGCCCGTGGCCTGGGCATGCTCTTCCTTGGGGGGTGTGAGTTCTGCGGAAGGTCTGGGCAGCGGGGGCGCTTGGGGATTTTCATTTTTTTCTGACGGGGTCCAGGCGCCGGCCGCAGTCATGGCGTGGAGATGGCCGGAGAGGGATTCCCTGGAGATTTCGTCTCCAAGGCCGATGCTTTTGTCCAGAAGGGGAATTTCGGCCAAGGCTTGGTCCGCATGGGCCTGGGCGTCCTTTACCGCAGCGAGATCCCGGCAGGCAGCAAAAAGGCTGAGCAGTTCCTCGGCCCTGGGCGCGTGACTTGTGTCGCTGAGAAGGGTCAGAAGACGGGCCGCAGCCTGGGGAATCTCTCCGGCGCTTTCCCTTTCCTGAGTTCCTGCGGCCAGGGCCGTTCGGCCCGCAGCGCTGAACATGGCCAGTTTCCGGACGGTTTCCCGCAAGGTTTCGTCTTTTTTTCCCCCAAGGGCGGTAAGCAGGGATTGCCACAGGGCGTTTTCGCTGGCCTGCTCACCTTCCGCAGCCTGCACCACGGAAGCCACCAGAGCTTCAAAGGCCTCGGGGTCCCGGACCTCCTCTTCGCCCCGCCGCGCCCGTTGCAGCATGGCGCTCAAGGCATCGGAGCCTGTGAGCAGGAGGTCAATGATACTGGTGGATGCGGCAATGCCCCCCTTGCGGATGCGGTCCAGCAGGGTTTCCATCTCATGGGCCAGAATTTTGGTCTTCATGAGACCAAAAAAGGCGGAGTTTCCCTTGATGGAATGGATGGGCCTGAAGATGGCTTCTATGGTTCTGGCATTGCCCGGATCCGCTTCCAGTTGCACAAAAAGATCCGAAATCTGGGCCATGCCATCCAGGGCTTCGTCAATGAATTCTGCGTACAGTTCGGGGTCAATGCCGACTTCAAAGGGGGTCATGGCAATTCTCCCGCCTCACCAGGTTTCAGGCCCTTGAGCTCCCGGAATTTCCGGTTCCAGCGCGCCAGGGCGGCCATGGCCGTGTGAACGGCATCCTCCAGTTCTCCCATGTCCGTAAGAGGTTTGAAAACACAGGTATCCGCCTGGTTGCGCATGCAGGCCAGGGCGTTTTCAAGGGTGACATGACCTGTGATCATGATGACGCGGATCATGGGGTACTGTCTGCGGATTTCACGCAGAAGGGAGACGCCGTCCATTTCAGGCATCTGGATATCGCTGATCACCGCATCCATTCTTTTTTCCCTCAGTACGGCCAGCGCTTCCAGGCCATTGCCTGCGGTGGAGACTTCATACCCGAGAAGACGGAAATGCCGGTAGAGCATGTCCCGGATTTCGGGTTCATCATCAACAATGAGCAGGCGTCCCTTCATGGCGTATCTCCCTTGATGGGGGTAAGGGCATGGGCGGCATGGAAGGCGGGCAGGCGCAGGGTGAAGACCGCGCCACCTGCGGGGGCATTGCAGGCAAAAAGATCGCCTCCATGCTCTTCCATGATGCTTCGGGAGATGGCCAGTCCCAGTCCTGTGCCTTCTCCGGCTTTTTTGGTGGTGAAGAAAGGGGCAAAGATTCGGGCGAGAACTTCCGGAGGCAGGCCAGGCCCCTGATCCGCCACGGCGATGCATACCAGAGGTCCTTCCGTATGGCCGGAAATTTTTAAACTTCCCCCCTCGCAGTCCGCCATGGCGTCCATGGCGTTGCGGATCAGGTTGATCAGCACCTGCTCAATCTGCTGCCGGTTGGCAAGAACAGGGGGCAGGGTATCCGGAAGCTGAATGCACACCCGGATCTGCGGCTTTAAAACATTCTGACAGAATTCCATGACATCGGAAAGAATCTCCTGCATGTGGCAGGCGGATTTTTCCCCGGAGCCCCGGTGGGCATACCCCTTAAGCCCTTTGACGATCCTTGAGATGCGGTCCACGCCCTTGAAGATACCGGCAAGCATGCGCGGGGCCTCTTCCAGTACAAAGGCCATCTGAGGATCGGTTTTGGGAAGGGGAGTGGCTTCCAGGTGCTGGACAAGAAGGTCCCAGGAACGCTGAAGGGTTTGGGCGTTTCCTGCGATGAAGAAGGCCGGATTGTTGATTTCATGGGCAATGCCCGCAGCAAGCGCGCCCAAGGTGGCCATGCGGTCGGCGTGGAGGAGTTGTCTTGTCCGGGCCTGGGCCAGAGCTTCCATTTCCCGGGCATGGGTGGCCAGGGTTTCCTGCATCCGGACCAGGCGTTCACCCACGGCGATGCGGGCCCGGAGTTCTTCGGGATTGTAGGGTTTGGAGAGATAATCGTCCGCCCCTGCATCCAGGGCTCGCACCAGGCTTTCGCCGTCCCCCTTTGTGGTGAGCATGATGAGATAGGGGGGCTGATCCGTGGTCCTCCGTCGCACCCGCTGTACCACTTGAAGGCCATCCATGCCCGGCATCATCCAGTCTAAAATGGCGAGTCTGGGTGCATCGGATCTTTGGAGAACCTGCCAGGCTTCATGGCCGTCCATGGCGCTTACCACCGTATGTCCGGTTTTCTGCAGCAGCAGGGTGAGGACGGATCGGGAGATGATATCATCATCTGCTATGAGTATGCGCATGATCTTTCATCCATCTTGGGCCTTTTTTTAAGGATGCATGGGAGAATTTTTGCTTCATTTAAAAAAGGAGGAGCTTGCGGCCGGAAGGAACCAGAGGAGGTTTTTTAATGCAGGCCGGACTTTTTAAAAACGCCCCTTTTCTGCTTAACATTCCTTGTGGTCTTTTTCAAAACAGGAATCCCATGCAGCCCCTTTTTTTCTGGTTTCAGAACAAAGGGGCAGGCACAGGATTTTTGAGCGGGTTATTTTTTTTAAGGATTAACTGGCGGATGTGGCGGATGCCGTTTTTGCGGATGCCTTTTCAGGTTTGCTGGCAGGTTCAGACATGGAGGAAAAGGATTCGAATTTTTTGAAGTTTTCATCCATGGTTTTTTTGAAGTCCGCCTGGCCCTTTTTGATGGCGAGCATCCATTCCTGAAGCATTTTTTTGCCGTCTTCGGGGATGAGGGTGTTGGAGCTGAAAAAGGATTCCGTCATCTTTTCCGCCTGGCCTTGAATCATGCACATGGTGTTGTAGGTGTTGTCCAGAGCGGTTTTCTGGAAATCCATCATCTGCTGTACGATTTTACCGGGTTCAAACGCGTTCATGGCACACTCCTTTTTTTAAAGAAATAATGGTGTATGAATGCCCTTCTCTGGAGGGAAGGGCCGGGGGCGCAAAAGGAGGTTACGGCAAGGAGGAGGGCGCAGGTGAGACCAGGTTTTTTTCCAGAAAACATGGGGCATGATGAAAGGAACCTGGGGATAAGGCCAAAGCCCTGCTTTTCATCCCTGTAACCTTGAAAACAGTCACGCACATGGAAAAAATGAAAGGATCCCCTTGGGTGGGGGAAAAGGATGTTGGCTGGAAACAGGAACATCGTCTTTTGTGGCGATGCATCATGAATTGGTAGATGGTAATGTAGAAGAATTTAAAATGCAATGAAAAAATTTCATGTTGTATTGCATGAAAAAGAGAGGCAAGGACGAGTGGCTTTTTAAGGAAGCCCAGGAAGAGGATTTTCGATGATTCGATCCTGGGTGGATTCCGGTCCTTGGCGTTTGGATTCTTGTTTTTCATTCCTGCCGGAGAAAGGGGAGGAAAGAAAAAGGTCTGCCGAAGAGTGTTTTCGGAAGACCTTTTTCTTTTTTATGGGGTTTTAAAGCCCAGAAGATCAGAATCTGTAGTTGGCGGTGAGGGTATAGCCCCACAGATAGCCCTGGTTTTGTACATAGACTTTGGCATTGGGATCGCCTGTGGTGCCATATCCGATGGTTTTGTTCAGGTTTTCAGAGGTCCCCTGGATATCATTTCTGTAGCCCCAGGCAAAGGTGCGGATATGCTGGAAAGCAAGGTCAATGGTCCAGTTCTGATTGGCCTTGATGGAAGCGCCGAGGTTCATCAGGTGACGGTCGTTGTCAGGCCAACCATTATCAAAGGTGTGAGCAGGCACGGGGGTGGGATCGTAGACGTACCCCGCCAGGAGGGTAAGGCGGTCGTTCAGAACGAATTCAGCGCCGAGTTTGTACTGGATTTCATCGGACCAGTCGCGCTTGTAGCCCATGTCCCGTGTCATACCAATGGAGGCAGCGCTGACCTTCTGGGTAAGGCCCGCTTTCTGCTGCGCCTGGAAGGCGGAGTACTGAGCCTGGGTGATCTGGCCTTGGGCCAGGGCGGCATTGGCAATGTTTGTGGCCGTCTGATCAATGATGGAGACCACGCCATTGGGCAGTTCGGTGGAGGTGATGTATTCATGCTGGAATGCGTTGATGCTCCAGTTGGCCCAGACCAGATCAAAGGAGAGGGCAAATCGGTCGGTAAACGCATAACGGATGCCGAGCTGTACCTGATCCGGGTGGTCATAGGGCATGGTGACCGTGCCCACCTTTTGTCCGTTATGGATGAAATCGCCTTTGAAATCACCATTGGCTCTGGAGCGGTAGGTTAGGCCCAGGCTGAGTTTATCCGTGGGTCTGTACTGAATCCCTGCGTTCCATGACCAGTTGAAGTCATCCTCCATGTCCAGCTCAGAGGTGACGAAGGGACCGCCAGGAGCACTGGTATCAGCTTTGATGCCTTTGAGAAGCACATTATCAATGATGGCGTCGGAGTAGCCCTGCTGCTGAAACCCAGCCCTGAGCTGGTTGATGATGGCGGGCTGGAAGGGGTCGGTGAGGTTGGTTTTTCCCGCTTTGCAGGTGGACCGACCCAGACTGACACCAAAACCCAAGGCCAGACGCTCATTGATTTTATAGGAAATGGCAGGTGTTACGGCCACGCGGGTATACAGGGACTCCCAGGCATTGAAGCCCATGGGTTTCTTGAAAGGATCCTTGTCCGTGTCCAGGTGGAAGCCGTAGGGGGCATAAGCTGCGATTCCAAAGCTGATTTTTTCATTGATGGGCATGGCAAAGCCCATGTGGGGGTTCAAAAGGGGGTCCATATCCCCTTTCCACCGGGTATTTTCTACAAAAGCTGGTGTGATGTTGTTGCCATTGGCATCGGTGATTTTAAAATTTTTATAATAGACTTCAGCGTCATAGACGGTAATGCCTGTGGTGACCACAGGGGTCGTGATATTGCTGAGACCCGCAGGGTTGTAATACACGGCAAAGGCGTCTGTAGCGTTAGCGGATACGGCCTCGCCCAAAGCAGCGTTTCTGGCGCCGATCCCAAAGGGTTGTACCAGGCCGGCCTGGGCGGTGCTGGCCAGACAAAGCAGGCCTGCACACATCAAAGCAAGTTTTTTCATTGTTTTCTCTCCCACCTTTTTTTGTTCATAAATACTTGTGTCAAAGTTGTTTGCAGGCAATGGTTTGGCCCCTTCGCCTGCCAGGGCCGGATCCCCATTCCAGTCCTGTGATGCGATGCCGATTTCTTACACGGTTTGAGTTTGGAATCGGCGTTTGATGCGTAGTTTGAAAGTTGAACCATTGTTCATCGTATGGGGTCTCTCTATATGGGTCTGTACGGCTTTGTCAACAGGGAAAATGCATTTTTTGTGTGAACCCCTGAAAAGAAATGACTTTGGTCCTTTCATCCGAAAAAAAGGTTTTGGGCATAAGGCCGGATTGGGGATTTCGGGACTCGGATCATGGACGAAACCATGACTTGGGAAAAATGGGGGCGTGCGGAAGGGATGAAAGAAAGCCAGGGGCAGGGCGGTAAACAGAGCGTTTTTAGGGACTGAGGAAGGGAAAATTTTAAGATCGGTTTTGACAGAAAAGGGACTTTGACGTAAGAGGCGGCAGGAAAAAAAACAAAAATCTTTAGAAAAACGGGACGAGGAAAATCGTGTGGAATGGTTTCTTGAGCTTGTGAAAATGGGGGCAGCCCTGGGATCGGCCATGCTGCTGGGGCATTGGTTTCTTGCGGAAGTCAAGCGGGTGAAGGCGGAGAAACAACCGGTCTACAAGGCCTATATGACCCTTCCGGGCCTTCTGGTGATTCTGGCGGTTCTTATACCTGCGGCAATCTGGCTTTATTCGCGCTGAAAAATCGGGCTTTCATGGGACATGCCTTGCCCGTATCCGGGGAGGCATGTCCGGTTTTCCAGAGGCTGAAGGGCTTCAAGGTCTGCAATGCGTTGCAGAGCTTCTTCCCAGGAAGCCAGGGATGCGGTCTGGGATCGAAAGGCCGTGCTGCCGAAAAGCCCCTTGGCCAGCCACCCCAGGCGGGAGCGCAGAAGACGGCATGCGGTGTCCTCTCCGTAGAAGTGCACCATGTCCTTCACATAGCCCCGCATGGCGGAAAAATGGGAGCGGTTTTCCCTGCCCAGGGGCGGGAGTCCCCCCAGCATGCGGTGGATATCCCTTAAAATATGGGGGCTGTACAGACTGGCTCTTCCCACCATTACCGCATCGCATCCTGTGGCCTCAAACATTTTCAGGGCTTCTTCCGGGGAGGTGATATCGCCGTTGCCAATGACGGGGATCTTCACCAGGGCCTTGATGCGTCGGATGTGGGAGATCTCCGCCTTGCCGCCAAAGCCCTGACGCGCTGTTCTTGGGTGCAGGGTGAGGGCATCCACGCCGCAGTCTTCGGCAATGCGGCTGAGGATTTCTGCGTCTTTTCCGTCCGCCGTCCATCCGGAGCGCATTTTCAAGGTGAGGGGGATGGAAAGGACGTTGCGGACCTTTTTCAGGATCTCCTCTGTTTTCCGGGGCTCCTGCATGAGAGCCGACCCTGAACCGGACTTGAGTACCTTGCGCACGGAGCAGCCGCAGTTGATGTCGAGGATATCCGCGCCCGCCTCCTGAACCCGGACGGCGGCTTCCGCCATGATCGCAGGATCGGAGCCGAAAATCTGGATGGAAAGGGGGCTTTCCGCCGCTTTACTTGCCATGAGCCGGAAGGTCTTTTCAGAGCCGTACACAAGGCCGTCGGCGCTGACCATCTCCGAGCAGACCAGGCCGCAGCCAAAGCCCTTGACCATGAGCCGGAAGGGCAGATCCGTCACCCCGGCCAGGGGGGCCAGCACGGTGGGATGGGCAAGGGCAAGGCTACCTATGGAAAAGCCCCCATGGGGCAGGGGAAAGGATGGGGCAGAGGTGTTCATGGGGGTTCCTTTGCGCGGATTTTTATCGGGCATAGCAGTAAAGACAGTTGTGGCCGCAGGCCTGCCTGCGGTAGCTGCCGATGTCTGTGGATCGGGTGCAGCGGCAGCCTGGCCTCTGACCCTTATCCCTTTGCAGGGAGAAGGGACCGAACCGGGCCTTGAGCCCTTCTCCGGGAATGCAGGCCGCAGGCAGGATACCTTCGGGCCTTAAATGTTCAAGGAACTCCGGCTCACAGCAGAGAAAAAGTGTCATGTCCAGACGGCGCAGCCTGAGGGCCATGCGTCGGAGGATTTCCTTTTTGTGGTCTTTTTCCGGTTCCTGAAAAAAGATGCCAGCGGCTTTGGCCCTTTTCAGCACCTTGGGGTAGGGATCCAGAAAGCTTGTGGTGCAGGATCGGATTCCCGCTCTGGCTGCGGCTTCGGCAATGGGGAGAAAGGCCCCGAGGTTGTGGTGGCTCTGTCCCTTGCCGTCCTTCCAGTGGCAGATGGGGTCAAAGCGCCAGACGAGGTTTTCCGGGCCAAAGCGCCGGGCCAGGGCCGCCATCTGCCCGAGCCTTTCATCAAGGGAGGGCAGATCCGGCTCCAGGACGCAGGGCGTATTGAGGGTGAAGTGCAGATAGACTCCCATGCCCCTGGATCCGACCTTTTCCCCAGTATTCTCCCTTAAAAAAGGCCCGTAGTTTTTGGACCAGAAGACAAGGGCCGCCACTTCACGCTCTGATACCGGCACAAGGAAGTTTTTTCCGGACACGGGATTTTCCACCATAAAAAAGCCCTTTTCCAGTCCCTCATGGAACCAGGGCAGGTGAAAGGCGGGAAGATCTGTCCTGCGGGAGGCGGAAAGAATGCGGCGCAGACCCATGGCAGGGATCAGGGTTTTTTGAAGTCGGAAAAGGAGATGACCCGACCTGCTGCCTCCCCATCCTTTTTCCGGTTCTCCGCGGCCTGATTTTCTTGCTCGCGTTTCCGTAAGGCCTCAGGGGGTTCCAATTTTTGAAGGCGGATGCGTTTTCCCTGCATGGTAAATTCCACGCCATTGATGTAAGTATCCCGGAGGATCCAAGTAAGGGTTTCCGGTGCTTCGGGAACCTGGAGGAGACGCATGGTGAGGTGATACCAGTCCCGCTTGATGTCGGGTTCGATATCTTCAATGCGGGCATAGGATGTGGGTTCGTCTTCAAAATAGATGAGTACGATG